>JALTEW010000370.1 GCA_027073795.1 bacterium
GGGAAAAGAAGCGTGTTGATAGGAATTGAATCTCCGGTGTTTGGTCCTACTGCTAAAGTCAGATCGGGATATGATAGCACACAGGCATGTCTTCGATATCTTAATCGCGAGAGTGTTCGAAAAACACACAATTTACCAAAGCTGAGGTTGCAGCATTTCAGGTTGAGTGAAGCAGGGTTTGGGGAAAAAGAAATAGAAGAACTCATCAGAAGGTTACCTCTGAAAGGTGATCCGGAGCATATCGCCTCCGAGATATTTGGGGAAACCCGAGGGCAGCCTTTACTTACAATGATGGAGTTGTACACTAAGCTGGGGACAGAAAAGGAAGTAGACAGCGATGTTGTGGCCAAGTATGTGATCGCGGCTAAAAAAGTAGCTACTGGTGAGTTGGTGCCCAGGCATCATAAGGAGGTAATGGAAAAAATTGAAGAGATTGCGGGAAAGCGCGCGGGAGCACCTTTGACAGAGGCAAAAAAAGAAGAAAAGAACAAGAAAAACGTCCTGGAGTATTTGGTGTCCCTGGGGATATGTTACAAAGATGAAAACAGTGGTACATTGAAGCTTATCCCGCGGCTTCAGAGGTATTTCGTTGATAAAAACAGAAGGAATAAGAATCCCAGAAAGGTTGTCGGTACTGGCTAGCGCTTATCGTCTTTGCCGTTTTGGGGTTTACATCGATCCACCTAACCCAATCGCTAAGCCTTCTGGTGATGTTTTTGGGTTGTCTCGAATGGGTATCAGCGATTCAAACGAGAGGAATGTAACATATGAAGGTAATATTTGCAATATCCATTGCCGGGGAAACTAGACTGCCAGATGGCCTTGTGGAGGTCCAGCATAGTAATTGGGAAGAAGTGACAGAGGAGATCGAGCAATATGGTAAAGTGAGAACCACGGAATGTGGTGGGGAAATAGGTGTCCACCAACTGAACTGTGTTCTGACGGGGCTTGGCAAGGATACAAAAGTAAAGTTGAAATGTGCGTTTGAAGATTGTAGTGATGAGGATATCAAGGTTCTTGCTCACCTGAACAATGTCGAGGTGTTCTTTCCAGTTTCTTTGAAAGGATGGTTGAACGACAAGGAAGTTATTGAGAGGGTTGAGAGCTTAAGTGAAATCGAGGGGATTAGAACCGATATCAGGTGTTTTGAGATGTCGTTACATAGTGATGAAGAGGATGCTAAATGGATGGGTTCTCATAAAGGGGTCAGGGATTTAGTAAGGCCTTGGTGGAATGAGTACAAGCTCTATAGCAAAGATCCTGTCAGGTGGGGGTGGAGATGGACGGGCATCCCGTGGAAAATCAGAAAGGAATTGCATGGCAAGAAGGAAGAAAACAGTACTATATTCGATCAAATTTGGTCTTCCCTTGATAGCGTGAACCAGTCACTTATCCGTCGAATAGCATCAAGGGGGTGGAGAGAGTGCCCACAAAATCTCTGTGGCAAAAAGGGCGTAGAGAGATGCGAACTTTTGACCAAGAGATGCGGCTTTTTGGCCTTTGATTCTCCAACGGGCTGGCGTTGGTTTTCACCGTTTTTCCCTGCTTATGTGTGGACTTACGAAACCTGGGAAGGCAGCGTTTATAGATTGATGAACAAAGACCTTCACGCTTTCTTTGATCTGGTTGAGTTTTCTCGTCAAACACTCGATCGGCGGTGGGATGTGTTGGCTTCCTTTTTTGCCATTGTCATACCGTTTATGTTCTACCTTCTGAGAGGCTTACCGGGTATTGACTCGATTTTAGGGCTGTCGACTGTCAGCATTGCAGGAGTTGTCTTACTTGGAAAGGCCAGGGAAAAGTATCATAAAGGGGTGTTTGTGGTTTTGGCCCTGATAGCCCTTTTTTCC
>JALTEW010000371.1 GCA_027073795.1 bacterium
CCCAAGGGGAAAATCTATCTCTACAAATTAACCCGGGAAGGGCTTTTTGAAAGAATCCTCAACCCAGAGATGGAAAGACTCGACCCTGAAAATGTGATTGACATCGTCTCCGGCAGTTATGACCTTAAAGAGGGGCTGCAGAGCGCCATAAACCAGAGGAGTACTGTCTTCAAAAAACCCCGTGAAACAAAACAGAATGGGGCTTCACCGTTTCTATGGGCCATACCTCTCTTCTTGGCGGACCAGGATGGGGGGAAAAGAGCGGTTGGGGGGCTTGTCTGTAAGGCATCGGTCAACGTCGAAGCAAAGATAGATGAAGTAAACCTCTCTTACTACCTAGAGAATTTCTCCAGTGTCTTGCCTCCCCTTGTCACCTTCATCCTTTCGCTTGAAAACGTCAGCGAACGGGAGGAAAGGCTTTCCACATTCTCGAACAAGATGGGAATCAGCGAGGAACGCATGATCCACCAACAGCGCCTGGCGCTGATTGGCCAATTAGCCACCGGTGCTGCCCATGAAATAAACAACCCTTTGGCCGTCATTTCTGTCAAGGCCCAGATGCTTGAAAAAAGAATCAGTAAGGAAGACAGCGAAAAATTTATCAAGGTCATCCTTGGGCAGACGGACAGAATTGCCAAGATAACAACAGACCTGATGAATTTCGCCCGGCCCACGAAACCCAAACAGGAATCTGTGCAGCTCAGAGACATCCTGGACCAGGTAGAGTCCGTCATTAGTGCACGAGTCAGTCTTCGGGACATTCAGTTCAAGGATAAGGTATCCAAGGATCTCCCGGCCATTTACGTGGACCCAAAACAGATTGAACAGGTCTTGATTAACCTGGTTATCAACGCCCGTCATGCCGTGCAAGAGGGTGGGAAAATAGAGATTGAAGCGGAAAAAACCAAGAATTACATTGTTGTATCCGTAAGTGATAACGGGACAGGCATCAAAAAGGAAAATCTTCCAAGGATCTTTGACCCGTTCTTCACAACAAAAACAGAAGGAAAGGGCACAGGACTTGGGCTTCCCATCTCCCAGCGCATCATAGAAATCAATGGAGGAAAAATTACCGTCGAAAGCGAGGAGGGTAGAGGAACCACCTTCCAGGTATGGCTCCCCATCGACCAGAGCCACGCCCTGAGCGAACTGCCTCGCGGTTATCCAACCCGTCAGGAAGAAAAGGGCAAGGCGGCACGGCGTATTCTGGTGGTTGAAGATGAACAATTCCTGCGAGAAGTTTTAAAGGAGAACCTGACCCGAGACGATATTCACGTGGATGCAGCGGAAGATGGTCTTGCCGCGATCGACTATCTCAAGAAAAACACCTATGATATCGCCATCCTTGACCTGGTCATGCCCCGGATGAACGGTGTGGAACTGATAGGGTGGTTGCGGAAAAACGTCCCTGACCTACCAGTTATTGTCATCTCAGCCGTAGCATCGGAAGAGGAAGCAAAAAAACTTTATAAGCTTGGTGTAAAAAAATTCATGAAGAAGCCTTTCAAAATTGAAGAGATTCTTGACATCGTTAATGACTTAACTTAACCCCCCTGTTTTGACATCTTCCATCGTTACTGATATAAAGAAACCCCATGCCCCCGTAGCTCAGGGGATAGAGCACAGGATTCCTAATCCTGGTGCCGCACGTTCGAATCGTGCCGGGGGCGCCAGTTTCTTTCACTCAAAAGGAGAAAACATCTTAACAAGAAGGTTGACTCCGTGGGAGAATAAACCATGAAAAAACTTTTTATTCCTGTTTTCGTAGTTATCTGTGTGCTTTTTATCTCGGTTCTCTCGTATGCGCAAGAGAAAATACCTGTAAAGCTTGAGGCTCAGAACGCTCAGAATGACGTGGTCGGAAAACGGCTAACCCACCTGATCACACAGGGAATCAATACCTCTGACAGCCTGAAGTCGACCGGAGAAGAAGGTTTCATGTTAATCTGCAACATCCTGACGGTAAAGATCCACGGCCGTCCGAGTTGTGCTTACTCATACATCGTCTATTCAAACACCTATGGAAAGATGAGCCCCGTTCTCGGCCATCACCTTGGTATCTGCAGCAATATTACGGTCGATGATGCAGCCCGACGCATCATTGAAAACCTGCAGGAAAGTGCAGAAAAATTCAGTACCAGCCTGAAAAAATCAGGGGAATAAAGGCCATACCTAAATCCATGTCAAAGAACGGACAGCTTCTATCCACCTCTCCACAACGCCTTCCCATAGCATGTTTTATTTGACAACCCAGGGGGCTTTTGGTATGTTATTTTAGAAACTTGAGTGCGGGCGGTTAACTCAGGGGGAGAGTGCTACCTTCACACGGTAGAAGCCACTGGTTCAAATCCAGTACCGCCCACCAGTTTTTAAATACCTATTTATCTGTAAAAGAGGAATTTATGTCCGGTCATTCAAAATGGAGCACCATCAAGCGGAAAAAAGGCGCCCTCGATGCCAAACGAGGGAAGATTTTTACCAAACTCATAAAGGAAATTAGCGTTGCCGCTCGGATGGGCGGGGGTGACCCGGAATCCAACCCACGCCTGCGCGCCGCAATCGCCGCGGCCAAGGCGGAAAATATGCCCAAGGATAATATCGAACGCGCCATCAAAAAGGGAACAGGGGAGCTTGAAGGCACCCAGTATGAGGAGCTGGTCTATGAAGGCTACGGGCCAGGGGGGATAGCGGTTCTTGTAAAGGTCCTGACAGACAATAAAAACCGAAGCATTGCGGAAGTGCGCCATATCTTCACGAAACACGGTGGGAACCTGGGAGAAAATGGTTGTGTCTCCTGGATGTTCGATAAAAAGGGCCTGCTTGTTTTTTCCAAGGACCAGGTTTCGGAGGACGATGTCATGACCGTTGCCCTGGAAGCTGGCGCGGATGATATCAAGGAAACCGAGAAAGAATACGAGGTAACGGTTGATCCGTCAGAATTTGAAACTGTCAAAGAGGCCTTTGACAAAGCGGGTATCCCCTATCTCGTTGCCGAGATCAGCATGATCCCCCAGAATACCATCCCCCTGGAGGGCAAAGACGCCGAAAAAATGCTCAAGCTCATGGATGCCCTGGAAGATTCCGATGACGTTCAAAACGCCTACGCGAACTTTGACATCTCCGACGCGATTATGGAAACCCTATAAGATGACCCACTCATGAAGGTGCTCGGGATCGATCCCGGTTCGCTTGTGACGGGTTACGGGATTATTTTTTCTGAAAACCAAATTCCTCATTACCTCAGTCATGGTCTCATTAAGATGCGGCGCAATGACCCCCTTTTTGAAAGACTTGGGAAGGTCTTCGAAGGTATCGTAAAGGTTATCGACATGTATCAGCCGGACATCCTTGCTATTGAGAAGGTCTTTTTCGCGAAGAACCCTCATTCCGCCCTTATGCTGGGGCATGCCAGGGGAGTTGCCCTTCTCCCCGGAGTCCTGAAAAACATGAAAATATACGAATACACCCCACTGGAAATCAAACAGTCCGTCGTGGGATACGGGCAGGCCACCAAACAGCAGGTTAAAGAAATGGTGACACGGCTTCTCTCCATACAGGATAACCTGACCTACGACGCAAGCGATGCCTTGGCCGTGGGCATTTGCTGTCTCCAGCATCTTCAGGGCGGGTTGCACAAGCGGGGGGTCGCATGATTGCCTGGCTGAAGGGAACTCTTATCGAAAAAAGAGTGGATGAAATTATCCTTAATGTAGGTGGGGTGGGTTACCGGATCCACGTTCCCCTGTCCACTTATTACACGCTCCCGGAAAACGGAAACGAGGTAGCCCTGAGGGTATACACCCATGTGCGGGAAGACCAGATCAGCCTCTATGGATTCGCCGACGAAATGGAACGAGAGTGGTTTCAGCACCTGATCCGCATCTCCGGTATAGGTCCCAGGCTCGCCATCAACATCCTTTCGGGTATTTCCTCCGAGGACCTAAAACTGGCCATTGCCTCCGGGGATGCCACCCGGCTTCAGGCCATCCCGGGAATTGGGAAAAAGATGGCGGCGAGAATGGTCGTGGAGCTGAGGGAACTTTATCCCTCCCTGACGGGGGAAGCACAGGGCGTCTCCGCCCCCCTTCCGGAAAGCTCCGCTACACTCTTCACAGATGCCGTCTCCGCTCTTATGAACCTCGGTTTTAAGCCCCAAGAGTCTTCAAAAACCGTCCGAAAAATTTTATCGGATTCACCTGAAAACCCCATGCTCAAGGATGTCATCAAAGTTGCCTTGAAGTCACTCCAAAGGTCAAAATAAATGGAAGAACGTTCCTACCTTTCCCCAGCCCGCACCGAAGAGGATATATCGACAGAATCCAGCCTGCGCCCTGGCACCCTCAAGGAATACATCGGGCAGCAAAAGGTAAAGGAGCGGCTCTCCATTTATCTCCAGGCGGCGAAGAACCGTAAGGAAAGCCTGGATCACGTTCTCTTGTATGGTCCCCCTGGGCTAGGGAAAACTACCCTCGCCCATATCATCTCAAATGAGATGGGGGTCCATATCCTGGCAACCTCGGGGCCAGTCATCGAGCGCCCTGGCGACCTCGCGGCGATTCTGACAAACCTCTCGCCGGGAGATGTCCTCTTTATTGATGAAATTCACCGCCTCAGCCACGTGATTGAGGAAATTCTCTATCCAGCCATGGAGGAATTTCAGATAGACATTGTCATCGGTCAGGGGCCAGCCGCGCGGTCTATCAAGCTCGATCTTGCCCCCTTTACCCTTGTAGGTGCCACCACACGCGCCGGTATGCTGACATCCCCCCTCCGCGACCGTTTCGGGATCGTCCAGCGTCTCGATTTCTATTCTATAGAGGAGCTTAAAACGCTGGTGCTCCGATCAGCGCGTATCCTTTCCATTTCCATTACCGATGATGGGGCCTATGAGATTGCCTCCCGTTCACGGGGAACACCAAGGATCGCCAACCGGTTGCTAAAACGGGTGCGGGATTTTGCCGAGGTCAAGGCGGATGGGACCATTACAAAAACGGTAGCGGATGAGTCCCTCTATGCCATGGAGATCGACAAAAAGGGGTTTGATCCCATGGACCAACGTCTTTTACTTACCATCCTTGACAAGTTTGACGGGGGACCGGTTGGGATTGAAACCTTGGCCACCTCTCTCAGCGAGGACAAGGAAACGATTGAAGACGTTTATGAGCCTTTCCTGATTCAGGAGGGATTTATCAAGCGAACTCCCCGTGGACGTATCGCAACCCCTACAGCTTATACCTATTTCAAGCGATCCCTCGGGGAAAAAGGCCAAAAAACCCTTTTTTAACCTTTACCTGTTTCCTTCGAGGGGGAGCTTCAAGCGGACTACCTGTCCCGGTTTTCCAATATCTTCCAACTTTTTGCCATTGAAAATGATATCGATGCCCCCTGCGTTTCCAATTAGCAGCTCAACAGACTTTTCAACCCTTGTGGAAAAGGTTTCGCCCGGTTTCAGAAGTACCTGTTTCCGCAACTTGCCACCGATTTTGAGCCCAATCCAGGTTTCCATCTTAGCCGTAATGATGAGGTTGTCTTTAGGTAAGGGTTGCGCTTCGGCTGTTTGAGAAGCACCTTTACCCCCCTCTGCCTTTTCAGGTGGCACCGGTCTAACTGTGGTGTTCGCTGTCTTCTTTTCGGCAGGGATGGAGGCTTGCCCTCCCCCCGGTGAAACCGAAGAAGACCCCTTTTCTTCCAGAGAAGGCGATGCGGTTACCGATTCTGCCGGCCTTTCAGTAGAACCCGGTATCGTGCTGTTCGGAACGACGGTTACTGTTTCCTGCTTCTCTTCTCCAGGTGGTTTAACCACCGTTGTCTCAACACGTTCCGCTTTCTTCCCGGATATCCATTTTATCGACTTGTAAAAACGCGTAACAACTAAGTATGTTCCCCCCACCAGCAAGATCAGGGTAATGGTTACAATAATCCAAGCATATTTTTTCTTTTTCTCTCCCAGGCTTTCATGAGGTTGCGTTTCAAAGGAGGGGCAAGAGATTGCCGCATCCTTAAGGGGGCAGGAAGATTCAAACAGATCAAGAACCAGTTCCTCATCCCCTTCCACAACCCTTGCATAGGCCCGGACAAACCCCTTGACAAAAATTCTTTGAGGAAGCTTATCCCATTCCTCATTTTCCAGTGCCGACAAAATGGACTCCCGCACCTTGATGGCCTTTGCAACATCCTTCAAGGTCATCCCTTTCTCTTCTCTCAAACTCTTTAACTTCTCCCCAAGCGTTTCCATACCATTTCCCTGTTAGGTTAAAATTCCCAGTTCCTTCAACATTCTTGGATTCTTCATCCAGTCGCGGCTTACCCGCACCCACAACTCCAGAAAGACATGGATTTGGAAAAAACCCTCCAAATCTTTCCTCGCAAAGGTCCCGATTTTTTTGATTAAAGCCCCGTTTTTAC
>JALTEW010000372.1 GCA_027073795.1 bacterium
TGATAAGGGTTTCTACCCTGGAGGTCCTGGCGCGCGGCGTGTTACCCCATGAAGGTTCCATTTGCACGATTCTGGATGCTCGCCGCCGTCTCGTTTATTTCGCGCGTTTTGAAGCTGCCGGGGCTGAGTTGCGAAGAGTTGAAAACGATCAAGCTCTTTCTTATGGTGTGGTTGCCTCTCTTGTGCCGGAGGGTGCGCTGCTGACGGGGGATGGCGTATCTCTCCTCATGCCCAGTTTGAGGGAGCGGGGGGTAACTGTTTCCTCCCGTCAGGGTATGATTCATGGGGGGCACGTGGCAGGGTTGGGAGAAGCCATCTATGGTGCGAGTTCCCGAAGCGAACTCTATGAAGGGCCAACTTATATACGTAAAGTCGAAATCCATAACCCAAACGAAAAAAAAGGAGGTAAGGATGACCCTTAGAGATGAAGAAATTATTGATCGCCTGATGAAGGAAAACACGTCGTTTCGGCAGATGAAGCTTCAGCATCTTGAATATGAGAAACAACTTGAAGATTACCAGAAAAAGTCGTATCTTACACCGGCGGAGCAGCAGGAGGTACATCGACTTAAAAAGATGAAGCTGGCATTAAAGGACAAGATGTACAGGGAGATTATGGATTATCGGAAAAGAGAGGAAAGTGTATGAAATTAACGGGCTCGCAGATACTTATTGAATCTCTCAAAAGAGAAGGCGTGGAGGTTGTTTTTGGCTACCCGGGCGGAGCGGTTTTGAATATTTATGATGAGATATACAAGACAAATTTCAGACATATCCTGGTGCGTCACGAGCAGGGGGCAGTTCATGCCGCGGATGGGTACGCAAGGTCCTCTGGAAAGGCTGGCGTATGTCTCGTGACCTCGGGACCGGGGGCGACCAACACAGTGACAGGCCTTGCAACCGCCTACATGGATTCCGTTCCGCTCGTTGTTTTCACTGGCCAGGTGCCAACCCTTTTAATCGGGAATGACGCCTTTCAAGAGGCGGACATCGTGGGAATTACCCGTTCCTGCACAAAACACAACTACCTTGTAAAGGATGTTAAGAATCTGGCCAAGATTATCAAAGAGGCATTTTATATAGCTTCTTCCGGAAGGCCTGGCCCCGTCTTGGTAGATTTGCCCAAGGATGTCGTTCTGGACAGTACGGAATTTGAATATCCAGAGGCGGTTGAGATACGGGGGTACCATCCTACCTACACGGGGCACAGCTACCAGATAAAGCGGGCCCTGGATCTTATCTATAAGGCAAAACGCCCTGTGGCCTATGTTGGGGGGGGGGTGATTCACTCAAATGCCTCCCGTGAGCTCTACAAATTTATCACGATCCTGGGAGTCCCTGTGACCATGACCCTAATGGGACTTGGCGCTTTTCCAATCAAGCATCCCCTGTCACTGGGCATGCTGGGTATGCATGGAACCTTTCGGGCGAACATGGCGGTCAGTGAGTCCGACCTTGTGATCGCCATCGGTGCCAGGTTTGACGACCGCGTGACAGGAAAGGTGGATGAATTCGCCCCGAATGCCAAGATTATCCATATTGATATCGATCCTACCTCCATCAGCAAGAACATCAAGGTTGATATTCCCATCGTGGGAGACTGCAAAAGGGTTCTTCAGAGCTTTTTAAAGGAGATCGAGGCACGTGAGGAGGATACAGAAAAGATTGAAGGGCGTATCAAACCTTGGCTGGATCAGATTGAAAAATGGAAGAAAAAACACGCCCTCGCCTACGATCAGGAAGAGGACGTGATAAAACCCCAGTACGTGGTGGAAAAACTGGGGGAATTAACAAAAGGGGAAGCGATTATCGCCACGGAGGTGGGGCAGAACCAGATGTGGGCTGCCCAGTTCTACGAGTTCAATAAACCCAGAACCTTCCTGACTTCGGGGGGTCTTGGGACGATGGGGTATGGCTTGCCTGCCGCGATCGGCGCCCAAGTGGCGAACCCCGACAAAACAGTTATCGATATCGCAGGGGACGGGAGTATCCAGATGAACATCCAGGAGCTGGCCACAGCCGTTCAGTATAACCTTCCTGTCAAGATTGTGATCTTGAACAATGCCTACCTCGGGATGGTCAGGCAGTGGCAGGAGCTCTTTTTTGACAGGCACTACGCCTATACCTGCATGGAGGATATCGCGCCCGATTTTGTGAAGCTTGCCGATGCCTATGGGGCGGCAGGTTTCCGCGTCGAAAAGATAAAAGATGTGGAACCAACACTGAAGGAGGCTCTGGAGGTAAAGGGGCCCGCGATGGTGGATGTTATTGTCGAAAAGTTTGAGGGAGTTTATCCCATGGTGCCCGCGGGCGCTTCCCTAAAACAGATGCTTTTGGTTTAGGAGTGGATATGAAGCACACGTTATCGGTCCTGGTGGAAAATGAATTCGGGGTTTTATCAAGGGTGGCTTCCCTTTTCAGCGCCCGTGGGTTTAATATCGAAAGTTTGTGCGTGGCGGAAACGCTGGATCCTTCCCTTTCGCTTATGACGATTGTGACCCGCGGGGATGAGATGATTATGGAGCAGATTACCAAGCAGCTCAACAAGCTCATCAACGTTATCAAGGTCACGGATTTGACGCCGAAGAAGTTTGTGGACCGTGAGCTTATTCTTATAAAGATGAAGGCAACACGCACGAACCGCGCGGAGATATTGAGGGTTTCAGATATCTTCAGGGGCAAGGTGGTGGATGTAAGCCACAAGACCCTGACCATTGAGGTGACGGGGGATGAGGGAAAGCTGGCAGCCATGATAGAATTGTTGAAGCCTCTCGGGATAAAGGAGATAGCACGCACCGGTAAGATTGCCATGCTGCGGGGAACGCAATAAAAAAGTGAAAAGTGAAAGATTGCTTTATGGGTTTTGAGATGTGGAGGAAGAGATATAAACGGTTACCTTAATTTTTATCTTTCTGCCTCTGCCTTTAATGAAAACAGCTAAAAAAACGAAGAAAGGAGATCATTAAACATGAACATTTATTATGACAAAGACGCAAATCTGGATATTCTCAAGGGCAAAAAGATTGCCATCATTGGGTATGGAAGCCAGGGGCATGCCCACGCCAACAACCTGAAGGATTCGGGGTTTGATGTGGTGGTTGGGCTTTACGAGGGTAGTAAATCCCGGCCCAAGGCGGAAGCGGCTGGGCTGACTGTTCTGGATAATGCTACGGCGGCTGAGCAGGCTGATATTGTGATGATTCTCGCCCCCGATGAGAAACAGAAGGCAATTTATGACAAGGATATCGTGAAGGGCCTCAAACCTGGAAACTACCTGGCATTCGGTCATGGCTTCAACATCCATTTTGGGCAGATTGTCCCGCCCGAGGAGGTGAATGTCTTCATGGTGGCGCCCAAAAGCCCTGGTCACCTGATGAGGCATGAATACACCAAGGGGAATGGGGTTCCCTCCCTCATTGCGGTTCATCAGGACCCGGCGGGTGATACGAAAGAGATTGCCATCGCCTACGCGTCGGCTCTGGGTTCAGGTAGGGCGGCAATCCTAGAAACGACTTTTCGTGAAGAGACCGAGACAGATCTCTTCGGGGAACAAGTGGTTTTATGTGGAGGTATCAGTGCTCTGATGACCACGGCATTTGAAACCCTGGTCGAGGCGGGTTATGCCCCGGAGATGGCCTATTTTGAATGTATCCACGAGATGAAGCTGATTGTGGACCTCATATATGAAGGGGGCATTTCAAATATGCGCTATTCGGTCAGTAACACGGCCCAATATGGGGACTTGACCCGTGGGCCGAGGGTTATCGATGATCACGTTCGGGACACCATGTGGGAAATCCTGTCGGATATTCAGTCAGGCGAGTTTGCCAAGGAATGGATTCTGGAAAATCAAGCGGGGCGTCCTGTCTTTAATGCCTTGACGCGCGAGGCAGAACATCATATGGTCGAGGAGGTAGGATCGAAGCTTCGCAGCATGATGAAGTGGCTTACGGCTGAGAAGATTGTAGATAAAAAGAAAAACTGATGCATCTGCAAAGAGTCAGGATTAAATGGTAAGGGAAAGTGCTTTAAATTCAAGGTGGCAAATTTTAGGTGTGAAGCATAAAGCGTTAGGTGTTAGGTGTAAATCTTTAAGCTCAAAGCTCCAATCTCAAGGGTTGTCTTTAAAGGCTTTCAGCTTTCAGATTGGGTGGGTATATCTTCCACCTTTAAACCTTATGAGGCTGTCAAAAATTAGATCACAAATGATTCCATGAGAACGACCGAGACAGATAAATTTGCGAAGGAAGGCCGGACGGTATTGGCCATCGTGTTTGTGTTTTTTTTGCTCAGCCTTGTCAAACATTGGTGGATTGCGTCTGGAATCTTTGTGGTTTTCCTTGCCTTTAGTCTTTACTTTTTTCGGAATCCTGCAAGACACCCACAGGGAGGGGAACAGGGTGTCCTCTCCCCGGCGGATGGTAAGGTTGTCCAGAATGATATCGTTGAAGACGATCGATATCTGAAGACGCGGTGCAGGAAGATAGGAATTTTTATGTCTCTGCTTGACGTCCATGTGAATCGCGTCCCCGTGTCAGGAACCGTGGAGGCCATCGAGTACCGTCAGGGAAAGTTCATCGCTGCAAATCTCGACAAGGCTTCAGAGGATAACGAGCAAAACGCCTTGATTATTAAAGCGAAAAATGGTATACGGCTAGCTGTAGTTCAAATTGCTGGATTGATAGCGAGAAGGATTGTGTGCTATCCGGTGGTTGGAACGTCATTGAGGCGAGGGAGCATATTTGGAATGATAAAGTTTGGGTCCCGTTTAGATGTATATCTTCCCGTGGAAAGCAGTGTTCAGGTCACGTTAGGGCAGAAAGTTCGCGCGGGAGAAACAGTACTGGCTACCTTGCCTGGGGAGAAAACAGAATGAAAAAAGGAATTTATGTCCTGCCGAGTTTGCTGACATCCGGTAGCATGTTTTTGGGGTTTTACGCTATCCTGCACGCCTTCCAGGGGGATTTTATCCGGGCGGCCATGGCCATTCTTTTTGCCGCTATACTGGACGGGCTGGATGGAAGGGTCGCCCGCCTGACACAGACGGAAAGCCGATTCGGTGTGGAATACGATTCGCTGGCCGACCTGGTTTCCTTTGGAGTGGCTCCAGCGGTTCTTGCCTATACCTGGGCGCTGAAACCCTTTGGCCGGTTTGGATGGCTGGCCGCGTTCCTGTTTCTTGCCTGCGGGGCGTTGAGGCTGGCGCGTTTCAACGTGCAGGTGAATACAACGGAATCTTCCCATTTTGTGGGGTTGCCGATTCCTGCTGCCGCGGGAGTGATTGCCACGCTGGTTCTATTTGTTCACCGGCTTGACATCGTTCTTGTTAATCGTTCGATTGTGATTCTTCTCCTGGTCTATGTGCTGGCGTTTCTGATGGTAAGTTCCATCCGCTTCTACTCATTTAAAAAGTTTGATCTCATCCGGCGTAAACCCTTTAGCACCCTTGTTTTGATGGTCTTGGCGCTTGTGGTTGTGATTGCCGAACCGGAAATTATGCTGTTTGCAATTTTTTCCTTGTATATTTTCTCAGGACCTGCTATATACCTGCGCAAAGTTATAGTAGGTAGAAAAGCAGAGGAAGAAGAGGAAATTGTAGAGGATTTCTTGATCTGAGAATACCCTTTATTCCCCGGTAGCTCAGTTGGCAGAGCGGGTGGCTGTTAACCATCTTGTCGCTGGTTCGAGTCCGGCCCGGGGAGCCAGAAAGTAACGAGCCCCCGGTTTTGGGGGCTTTTTTAATGATCCCTGGAGCCGACGAGAACCATGAAAAGTGTTTTGGGAGAACCATGGAGTCCTGAATATGTGACTTACATTCTTTTTAGTTGTCAATCTTTCATTCCATTACAATGTTGACATGATATAAATTTTCCTTATTATTTATGATGTAATTTCTTAAGCCTATGGAAGGAGGGCGCAAGATGAAAAAAGGCCTGATCATCATGGGAATCATTTTCATATGTGCAGGTGTTGCCATAGCGGGCGGGCTGGTGACAGGGCAGTCGAGATACAAGTATGAGCCCGGGGGTAAAGTTCTGTTTCAAACCGATTTTCACAAATGCCCTGTGGGTGAGATTCCTGAGGGGTTTGATAAAATAACAGGGACGGGTGAATGTGTAAGGTACGGAAACAAAATGTGGTTTGCAGCTAATGTGAACCATGTAGGTCTTATTAAAAAGGTGGATCTTGGGGAAGGCGAGTTTTCTGTGGATTTTGATCTTATGTTTCTGAAGGGGAATTGCGCTGGAACGGCATTGCGTTTTTATGGCGGTCACAAGCCTGGTGAGGAAAGGCTTCCTTATGAAGTAGGGATTGGACCTGGTTGTTCAGGTGAAGCGATCTATGCAGGTATGGAACGTGTTGGCCGAGTCTATAGGAGTTCTTTCAGG
>JALTEW010000373.1 GCA_027073795.1 bacterium
CCAACCAGATGATCACTGGGCACCTTGACATTGCTGAAAGATACTTCAGCCGTATCCGAGGCACGGATCCCCAGTTTCCCTTTCAGCTTGTTGGCTTCAAACCCCTCACGGTCCGTTTCGACAAGCAAAACACTATGCCGGTGATGCCGGTTTTCGACATCCGGATGGGTTATACATAAAACCGTCATATAATCCGCGATGCTCCCATTCGAAATAAACATCTTGTTCCCGTTTAGGGTATAAACTCCATCTTGTAACTCTGCCCGGGTTGCCACGGAAGCAACATCGCTTCCCGCGTCTGGCTCTGTTATCGCGGAACCCATGATGGCCTCCCCCTTGGCAATGGGTGTGAGATACCGGCGCTTCTGTTCATCAGACCCGAAAAGATGAACCATCTGGGACCCAAATAGGGCACCCAGGACTGCCTGCCCACACCCGGGGTCCACCCGCCAGAACTCTTCCATAATCAAGGCATGTTCAAAAAAACCGAGCCCCGCACCCCCATAGGCCTCATCAAAGAAAACGCCCACGAAACCTAGCTCACACCCCTTTTTCCATAAGGCGCGGGGAAATGTCTCATTTTCATCTGCTTCATCGGCGTAATTTGGAAATTCCCCTTCAGCAAATTCCCGGGCCGCCTGTCTAATATCCCTCTGTTCATCAGATAATTGAAAATCCATCCACATCCTCCAATGACGTTTCTATTCTTGATGGTATTATAAAACTTTTACCTACCCCCCTACCGGCTAATTCTGAATCTTTACAAGCGCATCACTTTTCAACCCCTCTCAAAAACCGCCGCAATGCCCAGACCCCCTCCGCCGCAGATGCATTCCAGACCGTACCGGACGTTTCTTCTTCGCATCTCATGGAGAAGTGTCACAAGCACGCGTGTTCCCGTGCAGGCGATAGGATGACCAAGGGATATACCAGAACCATTCACATTGACCTTGTAATAATCCTCCGGCCCCAGTCCCATCTCTTTCAAGTCCGCTAGCACCTGGGAGGCAAAGGCCTCCTGAATTTCTATCAAATCAATCTGATCAATTGTCAGATTTGTTTTCTTTAGGACCTTTTCAACAGCTATTGGAACCGTTTTATAGGCCTTTCTCGGATCGTCGCCTATCGCTATGCACGATTTGAGAACAGCAAAAGGTTCTAGGCCCAGCTCGGATGCCTTTTCCGCATGAGTAACAACTACGGCCGCCGCGCCGTCATTCTCGCTGGAAGAATTCCCAGCCGTGCAAACACCACCCAGCACCGGCCGGAGCCGGCTGAGTTTCTCAAGGGACGTATCGAATCGAGGGGTTTCATCCTTAGCGAATATCTCCGGGGGCCCCTTGCTTTGTGGAACTGATACAGGGACAATCTCCTCATCGAACCTCCCAGCTTCCAGGGCAGCACATGCCTTTCTATGACTTTCCAAGGCCCATTGGTCACAGGCTTCCCTTGAAATATCCTCCTCTTGTGCCGCCGTTTCCGCCCAAGACATCATGGAAGGCAGGACACCGAAACGCTCAACAGGCTGAGACATTACGCGCGCCCTTTGTATCCTGTCATAAAAGGGCAATCCCCATATGGAAAGGTCTCCATGCCCCCTTGGCATCCCGTTTTCCCCCCCGATGCCCCACTTGATGCTTCCAGGAAGATAAAACTCCGCATTGCTCATACTCTCAACACCCCCGGCAACCACAATTTCCGCCTGTTCCGACTGGATTAAGGCACCTGCCATTTTTATTACTTCCAACCCCGTGCAACAGCGCCTATCCACGGTAACTCCAGGGATTCTTTCCGGCCAGCCCGCCTTCAGAAGCGCCATGCGGGCAATATTCACATACTCCCC
>JALTEW010000374.1 GCA_027073795.1 bacterium
TTTTATCTTTACTATCTGATGCTCTGAGTAATTCTTGAAGGTCAAGAAGATGCTTTTCATTATACCTGATCTCGCATTCTTCGCCACATATCTTAATCCGTAATACAGCTTCACTGTTTCCGCCTTCTTTTTCTGTTTTAAAGTTTTCGATTTGCTCTATTATGTTATCTGCCTCAATAGCCCCATGCTGCCATTTGGCAAAGTGATCCGCACATAAACAAAGCGCATTAGCTGGAGTATCTACAAACCAAGCTCGTTCCCTGGGAACAATATAGTTTGCTATGAAAAATGGCTTTCCATCTCTCTCAGGAAAAGTCTTACCGCAAATCTGACACTTCCCACCATAAAATTGGGATAAATACTCCCTCACTTCTTCGCCTGGTCCTTCAAGTATTGTGCGAATCGTTTTCTTACGTCTCTCCTCTGGCCTTACTTCATTATATATACGATCTTTATGTCCCTCATAAATTTTCTCCCGACGACGGTCGGGGTCCTTTACTTTGCCAGTGTCTATAACTTGCTCTTGAAGTTCTGTTTTCCCTGGCCTGTTAAAAGATTTTTGCAGTTCCTCTTTATAATCTGTTTTACTCTCAGTGGTCGCCTCAATGATGGCACTCTCACTGCCTGTCAGTTGAGCCGAAACATTTCTTGTCGTTTTCTTAGCAGGTTTTGCAGTAGGTGAAAAATGTTTATCAGAGCTAGCATGGCCAATATTCTCCAAATCTTTGCTTATTTCACCTTTGATGGGAACAGATGATCCAATTGATTTATCTACATCGCTATCTGTTCCGAGAGTAGTTGCTGCTTCATTGCTAGGTCCAGACGGAGTTGAAGCAGTTGTCGTATCCAGTTTCGGAAAGCCATATTCGTCAAGAGTTTGGTTTGCCTGGTCTAAGTTCTCAGCTGAAACAATTTCTTTTATTTGTGCTGATATTTTTCCAGGGTTTTGATCTGAGAGTATAGCAATAGCAAGCTCTCTGGAGAAAGCAGGCCATCGCACCTGTCCATTTACGCGAGTAAAAATCAGACTATTTATGTCGGCTTTAAACAAAGCTGGTGTGGCTTCCGGCTTACTTTCAATAATTTGATTAAAAGCATTTAGTCTATACTTTATAGTCAACGATTGCGCTGATTCAAAATGGATGCTATCCAAACGCTCCAAAATTTTAGGGATTTTTTTAGAGATGTTTTGGGAGTCCGGGTCAAGGATACGGGCAAACAGATCACGTCGTTCACGGATACGAGCTGATATTTTGTTATCAGGGACAGCGTCATTACATTCTATTACCTCTACTTCCACAGCATCCGCAAGGAGACGAACACCAGCCATAGACATAGCACGGCCGCCCTTCATCGGTTTGACAATTACATTTTTCGAGATGAACTCTCCAAATTTTTTTGCCAGGCCCGCTCTATTTTCAAAAAATATCCAGTCAGGTCGGTATAATATATCATCACAATTAGGAATACATTTCAGGTTCTTTAATGATTCTACCGCGCCCTTATCAAAATCATCCTGATCAATTGCATCATCAAGGAGTCGCCAGCATTCCATAACAACTTCTCTGGTTTCTTCATCGATCTTTTTATTTTGGCTACCAAAGTCATCTGCAATCTCTTTTAAAACTGCTATAGCATCCTCATAGTTTGGCTCCTCACGAACGCCGAGTTTATCCAATAAATTTCGATAATTGAACAACTCTTTACCAAGTCGTTGCCGATATCTGCCAAACGGGTGCTTTTCCCAGAATACTTGTTTTGGGGTTCTATACTTTTTATCTATATACAGGCATCTTTTATTTTTTAGTTCCTTACAAACTACTGGATCGTCTACATTATCATTGAGGAATCTATATATCTCATTATGAGCGGGTAAGTTGTTCTCGGCACAGTATAAAAGGTGTCCTACTACAAGTTTGGTTTCAGGTGATATACCTATTCCCAGGAATTCAAGAAAGTTACTCGATTCGTTTTGCACCTTACGTGGGACATCCAGAAATAAAGCCTGAGATTCAAAGAGATATTCCTGGAAAACAGCGTAAAGCTCGTCTGCCTGGTACCAGCGGTCCTTTTTCCCCCTGGCAGGGAGCCATGCAATATCTTTCAGTTCCTCAAGCTCTTCTGGAATCCGTGTATTTTTGAATCGTTTGCCGAGGTGCTCGACAATTTTGGATATGACCTCTACAAACTCCTTACTGTAAGAGTTATTAGAAATCTCTCTTGCGCGACGGATCAAGTCAGCAATTCTCGGTTCGTCAGCCACGCCCAGCCACTTATACAAACTCTGAATAGCCGACGTGTTTTTACCGGGCGGCAAAACAGCACAAAAATAAGATGACCCAAGGCAAGCATCTACGGAGTCGCTCTTGAAATAGCATTCTTTGGGGTTTCGGAACTTGCCATCAGCGTATTCTACTAAAGGCGTTTCAATAAGTGCGTCTCGCGCATCTTTATCGTCTCTGATTCTGCCCAATCGTTCTGCCAATAGGGAAATGGCTTGCCTGCGCTTTTCGTCTGAGAGATTCGGTTTGGAGAGTGCCTTCGGCAAACGCAGAACATAGTTTTTGAAATTAAGCTCACGCATTCCAATATCTTTCAAGAAATCACGTCCTACACCAATTGCATCCAAGTCCACAATATCTGCCAGCCCTAACGGATCTTTGAAGTCTCCAGGAAGGTAAAGCCCATCAAGCTTATGCAGCTCGCCTGCACCGGGGAAAATGGAAAGTTCTTTAAAGCGCGTTTTAACTCTAGTATCTTTCAGTATTTCATTCCGACGTTTTTCAAACCATTCAAACAACTCTCTGATGTCGAGAGCTCCCTCTTGCCAAGCACTTGCGATCTCTTCGGAGGATAAGTTACTCAAGGCATCTATGGCGGAAGCAGCATTAAAGCGTGGGCACAGATCGTACAGTGGTTCAAAGGCCGGGTCATCTGAAAGAAATGAAATATTTGGACAAATCTTTGAAAACAGCTTCTTTGTTTTTGTGTCAGCACAAAAAGCTTCACTGCACTGGCAAAGCTCCCCACCAACAATAGGTGCGATGGACATGGACATTAAAGACCTGTCATGTTCGGATGGGGTGTTAGGAGTTCGCTTTTCCTGGTGCCTAAGCAAGTCAATCTCTTTCCAGAGCATTCTGAGATGATCCTGATCACCCCAAATGCCCATCCATTCACCTTTTTTAATGAGGGGCCGGTTTAATCCTGCTGAAGATAATGCCTCACAAATATCTCTTATCCCCAATACACTTACCCCAATCTCACGTAGCAGTGTTTGGTAAGGACGTAAGTCTTCGCTGACAATTTTGATTTCAAGTTTTTCCAATAAAGCAACGTTGTCCGCTTCTTCCTTCTGTTGCAAAAGTCTGCATTGGCTTGCGGTAACCCATTCATGAGTGGTCGTGTAAACAACGGGGATATCCTTAAGATTGGAGGATATCTCTTTCCAAAAAGAAGCGAGTTCGGATTCTTTTATTCCTTTTTCCGCTTCTATGGAAACATCTTTAACGCTTTTTAGCAATGCCCATAATGATTGATGTCCTAACAGCTTGGGTAGCCTGTTCAAGTTCTGGGCAAGAGTTTTTGCGGCAGCTCCAATAGCAGTGCGATTCCACTCCGCCTCATAACCGCTTGTCAAGTTCAGACGTTTGCGGTCATTGGAGGGAAAAAAATCTGCATTGATATGTAGGGGTAGCCCTGTTTCCTGTTCGGTAGGAAGAAACGCACAAAACAACCCCTTGCAAGTATTTTCTTGAGGTATAGCAATATTTACCTCCGACAATCGTTTTGACTCAATACGACCCTGATGTTCAGCTTTAAGTCGCTCAGCATCCTCTTCAAAATCCCCTTGAAATATATACCAAATTTGGTCCTCGTCAGGATTACCACTTGTTAAAAGCAGTGTATCTCCATCTCTTGCTCGTTCAAACACCCTAAGTGATTTCCCATTACGTTTCAGCTCTATCCTTTTCAGCCGCTTTAAGAAAAGCATGGCTGGTGGTAAAGATTGAACAAGCTCATCGATTAAGGTCTCAATATCCGATTCTGTGACAGCATTAGCACGCAATTTTTTCCGAAGCTCAGAGTTCGCATCCTTTGCCCACGGGAAAATGAAGCGTGTACCTGGCAATTGGGGATCATTGCATTTCTCACATCCGGTGCATACCTCTATGCGTTTATCTTCTGATTTTTCCTCGTGCAAAATCCAGTGACGCCCGTTAGATATCAATTCCGGTTGATCTGTAATTTGGTAAACGGCTATAAAACCGATGCCAAATGCTCCGGTTGTGCCTTCCTCTGCTCGTTTGTCCCCTGCTCCAACAAGTCGAAAACGATGGAAATCGCATAGATGATCTTTTTCATTTTTCCATCGGCACTCAGGTTGCTCTACATTTCCACAATCACTAAAGACACCATCATTATCTACAATCAGTGCGTAATCGCAGACATCAAAAGTCATCTCGGTAACATTGAGAACATCGTCTGCATTTTGAATTAGTTCGTGAGCTAAAGTTTTGAAGCCTTGTAGATCCCTCAATTTTGCGCCAAGGTTACCTAAATAATCTATTCCTCTTGAGAGGTATTGTGGGTTACGATTGCTGGTCATCAGGAGTTTCCTCTAAGATTCTAATTACCCCATACGCCACCGGCTGGGCAGTAATATCGGCCCCTTCCATAGCAATATCCAATTCTTGAATGCGACGCGCGTAATCCGCTTCAGCCCTATCAATCTGCGATTGGCGCATCCGCCTGATTTTTTCATCAGTAGCCTGGGCAAGTTGGTCTTGCAGCAAAGCAATCCTTGCTTGATGGCTGGTTGTCAGACTTTCACGTCGATACTGTGCAAGCTCCCGAGTCCGGCGCTGGTGTTTTTCGCGCGCCTCCGACCAGAGCTTATAGTGGTGACCCTCAAGCTCGTCCCAGGCTGAGGCTTCAGGGACATTATCTTCACTGGTTGGATTTTCTTCGGCTTTTTCAAAAAGTTTTCCCAAATGGGAGGTGATCCGCTCCGAACTCGCAACCGGACACAGGACCAAGTCTTCCCTGATACCGTGAAATTGCCACTGATAAATAGCAAACAGGTAATCTCCGCCAGGGACAGACCGATCCCGCACCTTTAGTGTTGTGACAACTCGTTTTGTGGTGTTGAATGCTCTGGATGCCTGCCTTACCAAAGGGTGCAAGGGCATGATGAACGCCGCGTCGGGATTTTGGGACGCGCAAGCAGCATCAAAGGTCAAAGCCAAGTGAGGATTGCCACCCTTCAACCAGTTTTCCCATTCCCTGTACGAAGATGTGTTCTGCCTGGGGAGCTTCTGAAAATCCTTCAATAACTGATTACGAGCCTCCTGGGAGAGGCGTAGCGTCTTGAGCGGCTTTTCACTAAGAATGAATTCCTGGTCTTTGCCACAGGTTTCCTGTAAGTAAATCGTAATAAGATTACGAATCGCTTCGGGGGAAAGCCAAAAGCTCGATGCCTCGTTAATCTCTTTCTTCAACTCATCTTCAGGCAGGCGAATGCCAAACAGCTCAACCTGCCTCTGTTCGAGCTCTTCCTGTTCTTGTATAAAGCGGATTTGATTATCTGCCAATTGTTGAAGCTTCTCACGACGCTGCTCATCACTCAGATTGAAATTCTCAGCAATGTTTCGGATCTCTCTGCTGATTTCACCGAGTATTTCTTCACTGCCACCCAGAGCGTTATTGAAAACGCCGATGCGCATCAGGCAGCGTTCATAAATATCCGCGTCAACTGTCCCCGGCGTAATCAGATTGAATATCGCGATGCTCTCACTTTTTTGCCCCCAACGGTCAATACGCCCGATCCTTTGTTCAATTTTCATCGGGTTCCAGGGCAGATCATAATTTACGATACAGTCACAAAACTGATAATCTAATCCCTCGCTGCCTATCTCAGAAAACAGCATAATATCTAAAGAATTTTCATCTTCCCGCTTTAGTTCAAAACGGTTACGCAGCTCAGCACGCTCTTCATCGGGCACATCTCCGTGAACAAGTGCAACGCGGAAACCATCCGCCTTCAAGTGTTGATAAAGATATTGGAGGGTATGTCGAAAGCTGCTAAATAGCATGACTTTATTGTTAGGTAACTTTTGCTTATCCCTTAGAATCTTTCTGAGCGCCTCAAGCTTTGGGTCTTCGGGATCAAGATTACGCGCCTGTTCCAAAATCATTTTGATTTGCGTTTCTATAGTTTCGACAGTTGTCGCAGTCGGAGTCTCTCCCATATTGTCGGCCTCTTCCCATGCCAATTCGTCAACATGACGATTAAGTATCTCCTGCAGAAAGGGGACAAGGCCATACAAGCAACTCGCCGCCTGCCGCCTGATTGTTGTCATCATAAAT
>JALTEW010000375.1 GCA_027073795.1 bacterium
AGGTAGAAGGTTGAAGGTAGAAGGTTGAAGGTAGAAGAAGAACAAATACTTGGCGTCTTTGCGTCTTGGCGTGAGAATGGAATTTGATGTGGTTTTTTACAGTTCACGCAAAGCCGCGAAGGGTTTAAAATCGTAAAAAGAGATATGAAAAAATAGATTTTTCATATGACAAAACGCACCGACATCCACAAAATCATGATCATCGGCTCGGGGCCGATTGTGATCAGCCAGGCCTGCGAGTTTGACTATTCAGGAACCCAGGCCTGTAAGGCCCTGCGGGAAGAGGGATATGAGATTGTCCTCGTGAACAGCAATCCCGCCACGATTATGACCGACCCGGAGATGGCCGATCGCACCTATATCGAACCCCTGTCACCCCCCATCGTGGCCCGGATCCTGGAGCGCGAGCGCCCAGACGCCCTGCTGCCGACCCTTGGTGGACAGACGGGCCTGAACCTGGCGGTGGCCTTGTGGGAGATGGGGGTTCCACAGAAGCTGGGCGTGGAGATGATCGGGGCGACCTATGAGACCATCAAGAAGGCGGAAGACCGGGACATCTTCAAGGAAACAATGGAAAAGGCGGGCCTGGACCTGCCCCAAAGCGGTGTGGCACACTCTCTCCAGGAGGCGCTCGATCTGTCAGAAGGGCTTGGCTTTCCCCTGATTATCCGGCCCAGTTTTACCCTGGGGGGGACGGGAGGGGGGATTGCCTACAACGTGGACGAGTTGCGTCACATCGTGGAAAACGGTCTCGAACAGAGCATGATCAACGAGGTGCTGGTAGAAGAGTCGGTCATCGGATGGAAAGAGTACGAACTGGAGGTCATGCGCGACGCCAAGGACAATGTGGTGATTGTTTGCTCCATCGAGAACCTGGATCCCATGGGCGTGCACACGGGGGACAGCATCACCGTGGCCCCGGCGCAGACCTTGACGGACAGGGAATACCAGCGGATGCGGGATGCGGCGATTCGCGTGATTCGGGCCATTGGCGTGGAGACGGGGGGGTCAAACATCCAGTTCGCTGTCCACCCGGAGACGGGACGGATGGTGATTATCGAGATGAATCCCCGTGTTTCCCGGAGTTCCGCCCTGGCCTCGAAGGCAACGGGGTTTCCCATCGCCAAGTTTGCTGCCAAACTGGCAGTCGGGTACACGCTGGACGAAATCCCCAACGACATTACCAAAGAGACACCCGCCTCCTTTGAGCCGACTATCGATTACTGTGTGGTCAAGATTCCCCGGTTTACCTTTGAGAAATTCCCCGGATCGGATGACACCCTGGGCATCTCCATGAAGTCCGTGGGAGAGACGATGGCCATTGGCCGCACCTTCAAGGAGGCTCTCCAAAAGGGGCTGCGCTCCCTCGAAATTGGGCGATACGGCCTGGGGGCGGACGGACAGGATGATCCCCTCCTAGATATGGGTTGTCAACCTGGGGATGCACGGGAGCCTCACAAGCTGGAGAGCTGCCGGCTTTCATTGCGTCAAAAGCTAACTCACCCATGTCCGGAACGCATCTTTTATCTCCGGTACGCCTTCAAGGAGGGGATGGGCCTATCCGAGATTTTCGAACTAACGAAGATTGACCCGTGGTTTCTCGACCAGATAGAACAGGTCGTCCGGCACGAGAATGAGATTCGGAAGTATGGGGAGAAGTTTCGGAGGGATGGCGCCTTGCCGGAGGCTTTCTGGTGGGAGGCGAAGAAGCTGGGGTTCTCGGATCGGCAACTGGCCTATATGTTGGGGACAGACGAACGCACGGTTCGCGAGGCGCGCCAGGCTCGGGGTGTGACTTCGGTTTTCAAGCTTGTGGATACCTGCGCGGCGGAATTCG
>JALTEW010000376.1 GCA_027073795.1 bacterium
GGAATAGTAGTTATTTCAAATACACAATTCGCTTTGTGCAGACGACTGAATTCGTCTGTTCAAATGCTTTCACCAGATATACCCCGGATGAAATGGATTTGTCGGGCGTCCAGATGAATGTGCGGGTGCCGTTTTGTAGGGACACGGTTTCCGCGCCCTTTTGCATTGGGCGAGGCGACCTCGCCCCTACAGCATTCGTGAACACGATATTCCCCCGCAAATCGTATATTTTCACATCCGTTCCCGCAGGTGCGGTGATTTCGCACGACGAATTGAACGGATTGGGATATGCGGTGAGGGAAAAACGCTCAGGTAAATTGTTTTTAATTGGGACATTCAAATCTGGATTTATTTTGAACCACCAGCAGGTATCGGAAATGTTTGCTGGGCATGTGCAACCGGATTCAAAGCGTATATCATCAACCATATTCAAACAGCATACAATAGAATCACCTGGTTCAAAAGTACGAGTTGCCCATGTTCCACCTACAATGCTATCTTCGTAAGGAAGGTCATTTATTAGCCAAAAGAGAGTTGTTGTATTCCAGCCACTTGAAGCTGCACTGTCATAAGCAACACCAGCACCTGCATCGAATACATCTGCACCAAATGTGATTGTTGTTGAATCCATAATAGAACCATTAGATGGATGAATCCCTAACGCATATGGAGGACTTAAATCAACAATGAAATCACATTCACATTCAAAAACAGTCTTACAACCATCAGATGTAAATGCTGAATCAATAAATATTCTTGTTGTCTCGTTCTCATGCCATGTAAAACCAAAAACATCAACCAATACGGAATCACCGCCACTAAGAAAAGTGAAATTCACATTATAAGATGGAGAATCTAAATGGAATGGGGGATTTATCCCATCATCAATGGTAATATAAACTTGACAAGTATCAATAATAGTCGAATCTGTCCACAACAAAATATCTATGTATTGATCTTCGCATGAAGTATAAGACATATTTGGAACGGGACATAAAATTGATGAATTTATGGTATCACATTGTGCTTCGCACACCCCCGCGCCGAAGAACACCAGCGCCAACGACAAAATGATTGCGTTTTTCATTTTATACCCCCTTAAACATCTCACTATACCTTTTATCAACTTCTGCGGAAATGCACAAGATATGTGGATTTGTTCGTTCATGAATGCTATGCGTTATGTTTCATTATCAGATTTCCAAATCCCAACCATTGCATACTCTTCAGGACTCTTCCGTTACAAATTGGAATCTCGTTTTGATTAGCCCAACCATATAATTCTGTTATGGAGTTTTCACCAAAGCCTGAGAGTTCATATCTTCCATCAATACAGTCCGCAATTCGTTCGACAAAATTTTCTTCCCCAAATAAGAGATACTCCATTGTCTCCCTGACTCGCACTATATCATTTCTACGAAAGAAAACATCAAAGCACTTGTCTATGTCTCCTCCCCTAGAACGCTTACAATACTCGCGAAAAGCATTGATATGTCTAAATACCTTCTCAATTTTTTCTCTCCGCATTCGTTGAATTGCTTCTGCTGATTTGAGAGTGTAATACATGAAAGAAGATGTTCTTCTAAGGCTTAGGTATATTTCAAAATCGCTTTCCATAAACTTTTCAATTTTATTTGCTACAAATTGCCTCAGATCATCCCCTTTTCTCACTGGTGCGTATTCACAATCTTTCTTGCTAAGCTTTTCTTTTTCTATTAGCCAGCTTAAAAACTGGTCAATCTCAATCCTAAGAGGTAAATCCTTATCTTTTCTTTTTCCAGTTGATTTGTATATATCGGTTAGAATAGCGAATTGTTCTATAAAAAACTTATAT
>JALTEW010000377.1 GCA_027073795.1 bacterium
TTTCCCATGGGGTACACCTGCCATCTGGGCAGAAAAACATCCTGTTTCTATCGGACAAAGGGAATCATTATGCCGTCCTTGACCAAATCAATGGCGTTTTCTTCATTCACGACTCTCCGTTGGGTGAAGTGGTTGTGCCCGCGGGAGAATCTCTTCTCAGCCCGGGCGTATCCATCAAAGCTCTGAAAAGGGAGCCCACGGCTGGGGAAGGAATTCCCCTAAGAACATTTATATCCCGGATACGAACTATCAGGAGAAACAAGCCGTGAAATCTCGTTTTTTATGGGTATCCGCTATGGTTGTAACTCTCTCTCTCCTCGCCCAGGTAAGCCACGCCTATAAGCTTGAATATGATGGAAGTGGTCATAACCTCCACTGGGGTGCCAGAAATTTTCCCGTGTCCTATAAGGTAACTTCCACACCTCCCGTTCCTTTGGAGGCCTTCAGGCAAATCGCCGCGCAGTCCTTCGGCGCATGGCAGGAGGTTACGAGCGCCAGCATCACCTTCCAGTCCGCGGGAATCACCCACGTAAAGGAACCTGCCTTCGATGGTGAAAACAGCATCATCACGGGGGAAAAGGTCTCTGGGGCTGATGTCGTCGGCCAATCCTACATTTTCTACTCGACCGATGACGGGAGAATCCTTGATGTTGACATCGTCCTGAACACCTCCTATCCATGGTCCACAGATGGGTCTCCCGGAAAAATGGATGTGCAAAATGCCCTTACACACGAGATTGGACATCTTTGCGGCCTGGATGACTTATACGGTAAAGAGGACAGTGAAAAAACCATGTATGGATACATAGACTTCGGTGAGATTAAGAAAAGAACCCTGGACCCCGATGATGCCGCTGGCCTGGCCGCCATATATCCTGTAGGTTTACCTGAAGATTCCGGCGGCGGGGGTGGAGGCGGCTGTGGAACGATTTCTCCAACCTCTTCTCCACCACACAGTGGAAGTGTTAATTTCCTCTGGATATTTATTCTTATGGCGATTTTGGGCGCCCGCCGCCTGTTTTTAAATACATCCGGAAAATAATCCCTCCTTGTCAGTTGACAGAGGCTGGGGTTTTAGTAAACTTTAGAACAGGGGTTTAATTCAAAGAAGGGGTGATATCATGGATGTAGCAATTTTTATGACAACAAGTCCTATTACAGTCACAAAATATACCAGCATCCATGATGCCCGGAAGATTATGGAGGAATATAACATCCGGCGGCTTCCGGTTCTCGACGGAGATCGTCTTGTCGGCATTGTCAGCAAAAGCGATATTATGGGGGCCTCTCCACCCGACCTGCCAAAACATTCCATCCACGAGTTGAATTATATCCTTTCACAAATGACTGTATCGGAGGTGATGACCAAACATCCCCTGACAGTCACTCCAGACACCCCCATCGAGATTGCAGCCAAATTGATGAGAAAATATAAAATCGCGTCTCTACCTGTTCTTGACGAAGGTAAGGTTGTAGGCATCATCACGGAATCGGATCTTTTTGACGCCTTCATTGAGATTATGGGGGGAAATATCCGCGGTTCAAAACTCATCCTGACACTTGAAGATAAACCAGGTGCACTGGCAAACGTGGCACATATCATCTCACGCCATAACGCCAATATCCTGAGTGTCGTGACAAGCCGACGGACAACAAGGGGGGGAGAAAATCTGATTATCATCAAGATTGACCAAGAAGACGCATCCGAAATCGCAGAGGACCTCAGGGAAATCGGGGTCTCCGTGACATCTCGGTTTGAAGAGCCGATCTGACAAATCACCGAGAACAACGCCTTAAAACAACAGGGGGGTAAACACCCCCCTGTTTAACGGGCAGATTTATGATAATTTCTCGAAGCTTTTTCTTTATTTGACCTCCTCAAAATCCGCATCTACCACATCGTCTCCACCACCGGAGGCCCCTGTGGCGCCTGCCTGACCGGTGCCACCGGCAGCTCCGGCACCTGAAGCCCCACCACTTGCGGCCCCTTGCGGCCCGGTTTGCTGCTGTGAGGCTTTCGCATACATAGCCTCGGCGAGTTTATGAGACGCATTACTCAGCTCCTGGGTTGCAGTCTTAATCTCGTCTGCATTATCTGTTTCCATGGCCTTCTTGGCCTTTTCGATTGCCGATTCAAGGTTTGCGCGAGAGGCTTCGTCCAAAGCGTCTTTATTCTCACTCAATGTTTTTTCAGTTGTATAGATCAGACTGTCCAACTGGTTCCTTGCCTCTATCAGCTCCTTTTTCTTCTTGTCCTCTTCGGCATGCATTTCGGCATCCCGTATCATCTTCTCAACCTCTTCCTTGGAAAGCCCGCTGGAGGCCGTAATCTTGATGGACTGCTCTTTACCCGTCGCCAAGTCTTTTGCAGAAACATGGACAATCCCATTGGCATCGATATCAAAGGTCACCTCGATTTGAGGCACGCCTCTCGGGGCTGGCGGAATTCCCACCAACTCGAAACGACCCAGGGTCTTGTTGTCCCTTGCCATCTCACGTTCACCCTGGAGGACGTGAATCGTCACGGCCGTCTGATTGTCCGCAGCAGTGGAAAAGATCTGGCTCTTCCGTGTTGGAATGGTTGTATTCTTCTCAATCAGTTTGGTCATGACACCACCAAGGGTCTCAATGCCGAGAGACAGGGGCGTCACATCGAGAAGCAGAACATCCTTTACATCCCCGGTCAGAACTCCGGCCTGGATAGCGGCGCCAATAGCCACAACCTCATCCGGGTTCACGCTCTTGTTGGGTTCCTTCCCAAAAATCTCTTTGACCTTCTGTTGCACCCTCGGCATACGGGTCATCCCTCCAACCAGAATAACCTCATTGACATCCTGAGGAGTCAATCCCGCATCCTTCAGGGCGATCCGGCAAGGATTCTCTACTTTTTCGATCAGATCTTCCACCAGTTTTTCCAGTTTTGCCCGTGTCAGCTTGATATTCAAGTGTTTTGGACCGTTGGCATCCGCCGTAATAAACGGGAGGTTGATATCCGTTTCCATCGTGCTGGAAAGCTCAACCTTAGCCTTTTCAGCCGCTTCCTTCAAACGCTGCAAGGCCATCCGATCGCTTCTCAGATCGATCCCCTGATCCTTTTTGAATTCTTCTGCGAGGTAATCCATGATACGAAGATCGAAGTCCTCGCCACCCAGATGGGTATCTCCATTGGTGGACTTCACTTCGAAAACACCATCACCTATCTCAAGGATAGAGATATCGAACGTTCCACCCCCAAGGTCAAAAACAGCGATCTTTTCATCCTTTTTTTTGTCCAACCCGTAGGCAAGCGAAGCCGCCGTCGGCTCATTGATGATTCTCTTCACATCAAGCCCAGCAATTTTCCCCGCGTCCTTTGTGGCCTGCCGCTGGCTGTCGTTAAAGTAGGCGGGCACGGTAATGATGGCCTCCGTCACCTTTTCGCCCAAGTAATCTTCGGCCGTTTGCTTCATCTTCTGCAGAATCATGCTGGAGATTTCCTGGGCGCTGTATTCCTTGCCCCGCACACTGACCCAGGCATCCCCGTTAGAGGCCCTGATAATCTTGTAGGGAAGGATATTAATATCCTTCTGGACCTCCGGATCCTCATACCTCCTTCCGATCAATCTCTTAATAGCAAATATAGTATTCTCAGGGTTTGTAATGGCCTGACGCCTGGCTACCTGTCCCACAAGGCGTTCCCCTTTCTCTGTGAAGGCTACAACAGAAGGGGTTGTACGAGCCCCTTCCGCATTGGTCAAAACCTTTGCCTCCCCCCCCTCCATAATCGCCACACACGAATTTGTGGTTCCTAAATCGATTCCTATAACCTTTCCCATGTTACCCTCCTTTTATTGTAATAGTGCTTCTATGAGCCTTTTTTCTTTGAAACGGTTACGGTTGCCGGCCGAATCACCCGACCATGCAGTTTGTATCCCTTTTGCAATTCCTCCACAACCATGTTGGATTCCATCTCATCTGTTTCCACCTGCATAATGGCTTCATGAACATTCGGATCAAAGGGCTCCCCTTCAGCCTTGATGGCCTCAAGTCCCGATTTTTCCAGGACCTTGAGAAAATGCTGTATAGTCATTTCAACCCCTTCCTTCAATGCCTCGATATTTTTCGCTTCACCGGCATGTTCAAGGGAGCGTTCCAAGTTATCCACAAAAGGTAGAATTTCCTGAATTAACGCTTGGTTGGCAAACTTGATCGCTTCCTGCTTGTCCTTCATCATGCGCTTTTTAAAATTTTCAAATTCGGCGTGAAGCCGCACAAATTTATCATACAATTCCCTGTATTCTTTCTCCCAATCCTTCCCCTCGTCACCTTTCTTCTGCTCCGCATGCTCCGCATGTTTCGTCTTTGTCTTTTCTCTTACTCCTCCTTCCTTTTTTCCTTTCAATTCTCTCAACTTCTTTGCCTTATCTGAAAACTCTACCTTGATGGCTTCGTCTTGTTTTTTTTCTTCAACTTCTTTATCCATTCCAATCCTCTCCTTTTTACATCCTTCGCAATATCTCACTGACTAGTTCTGCGGTATAATCAACCACGGGAATAACCTTCGAATAATTCATCCGCGTGGGGCCCAGAACCCCCAAGGTACCAAGAGTAGAAGACCCGTTGGTGTAGGTTGCAGCAATCAGGCTTAGGTCATGAAAGCCTTCAAGCTGGCTTTCAGTCCCAATATAAATCTGGACACCCTTCGCAGAAAGACTTTTATCAAGAAGTTTCACGAGCTTGCTTTTCTCCTCGAAGGCTTTGAAAATCGCCTTCATCTTATCGATATCGTCAAACTCGGGCTCTTCAAAAATATTCGTTTTCCCTTCGATAATGACATCCCTGTTTTCCGATTTTTCGAGGGTCGTATCTATAACTGTTTTACCCAGGGCCAAGGCTCTTTTCATCATTTCATCGTATCTCGCTTTTTCCTCCTCCATCTGACCCAGAATCTCTTCCCTTATCTCATACAGGGTATGCCCCTCGATAATCGTATTCAGGTAATTCGACATGCGCGTCAATGTACTATTGCCCAGATTAAATTCATCTTCCACCAGCCAATTCTGAACGACCCCTGTATAAGATATCAAAACAACGAGTATCTGGTCCTCCCTCAGTTTTACAAAATCGATATGTTTGAGACGGATGGTTCCCAGCTTAGGTGCCATGACCAGGCCCGCATAATGAGACAGGTCCGAAAGCGTCCTCGATACCTCTTGTAGCAGTCTTGGAATCTCGCGATCATTGTCCCTCAAATGCTGCTCAATCATCTGCCTCTCTTCCGGAGAAATATCCCTGATATTGATAATACTGTCTACGTAAAATCTAAGTCCTCTCTCCGTCGGGATACGTCCAGCCGAAACATGAGGCTGGCGAAGATAACCCATGTCCTCCAGGTCATGCATGATATTTCGAATCGTCGCAGGGCTTAAACCAATTCCTGTCTTTTTAGACAAAGTTCGAGACCCTACTGCTTCGGCCGTCTGGATATACTCGTTAATAACCAGGCGCAAAATCTCTTTCGCCCTTTTTGAAAGTGCCTCCACCCTTCCCCTCGCGAAATTTTCTTCCGGATATAAGATAAGTATGATTAGGGGGTTGTCAAGTGAAAATTGACTATTCAAAAAAGCCCGGCCCCCGTTCCTCTATTCCCTCAGGTGATTCTTTTCAGAAAGGGCCTGAACCTCTATCTCAACAATGGCGACCATTTCTGTGTCCTTAAGGCTGATCGGCCGATACCCGCCTTCCGGCTGATACTTTTCCATCATCTTCTGGAGAATCTCTCGTTTCTTCTCGTTGGCGGTTATCAGACGCGCCCTCCCTTCCGCCACGATGCTTCGACAACTGTAGGTCGCGGAACAGGGCTCTTCCTTCGCAGGAACATAAGCCATAACCTGTTCAATCTCAAAACATACCCTGGGGTCATGCCTGATTTGGGCTATTTTACCGCTCTTCGGCCCCGTGTGGATATAGACCTTGCCCTCCCAATAAACAAAATTGACAGGGCGCAGGGTTGGGGCACCATCTTCCCTGAGTGTGGCCAAATGCAGTATCTCCCCGGTTTTTAGAAGTTCCTGTGACCAAGGCTTTTCCATTATTTTCACTCACTCCTCGTTACTCAGTCCTTCGCCTGTTATTTCTCACGCAAAGACGCCAAGCCGCTAAGTTTTTTTCTTTAAGTTATTTTCTTCTCCCTTCAATCCTTGAGCTTTCAGCTTTGAGACAACTTAAAACTTAACCACCTAAAACTTCTACCTTCTACCTTTAACCTTTTACCTTGTATATTACCCCGTGTGTTATTAACCTTAAAGAAGGAGTTTTTGGTATGGGTGTGATAGACCGATTTTACCTTGAGTGTAAAACTCGTGTGAAAGCATGGGT
>JALTEW010000378.1 GCA_027073795.1 bacterium
TAATTCCTAAGGATAAGGTTATTTGTTTCGATTCCTGATTGCTCTATTGTCATTAACTACAATGAGTTACGCATCTATCATTCAATTTGTCTCTATGGCATACAACTTGCTTGGTACGTAGCGTTAGAGAATTGAAGGGAAATATATGACGCTGCAGAAAACTATAAAAAGTGGTTTTTACCTGGAGGGAATCGGGCTTCATTCCGGTAAAAACGTGCGGGTTCATTTCGTTCCCCGCAATGACAACCAGGGTATCATTTTCCAAAGGGTAGACAAACCGGCCCTTCCCATCCTGACCAATATTCACGCTATTTCCGACGCGAACTTTGCCACGATTATCGGAACGAATGGTACAAGCATCTCGACAACGGAACACCTGCTCGCCGCCCTGGTGGGGCTGGGAATTGACAATATCCTCATTGAGGTGGACGGGCCAGAAATTCCCATCATGGATGGCAGTTCCAGTATGTTTGTGGACGCCCTCCTGAAAGCGGGCCTGCAAGCCCTTCAATCGGAAAAAGCTTACGTAGAGGTTTCTGAACCCCTGAGCGTCAAGGATGAAGATCGATGGATTGCCCTCTATCCCTATGATGGCCTCAAGGTTACCCTTACCATCGAATATCCCCATCCCCTCATTGGCAAACAGCGCCTGAGCCTTGAAATCAATCCCAAGACCTTCACGGAAGAAATCGCCTACGCGCGGACCTTCGGGTTCAAGAAGGATCTCGCGAACTTTTACGCCATGGGCTTGGCACAGGGAGGATCCCTGGAAAATGCCGTGGTTCTGGACGATGATCAGGTGATCAACCCGGAGGGATTACGCGCAAGCGACGAGTTTGTAAGGCACAAGGTCCTGGACCTCCTGGGCGACATGGCCCTTCTGGGTCACCCACTCAGGGGACATATCGTAGCCCATAAGTCAGGCCACGCCCTGCATCACAAGCTGGTACATTCCCTCATGGGGGAAAAAGAGCGCTGGGTCTATCGTAATGCAACAGACCTCTTCCTCTCTGATAGGAAACCCCCTCTCACGGTTTAGATTCTCAAACCTGACGCCTTTGTAAGGGTTAAAGAAAAGACTGAAGGAAAAACTCTGTTTCTGTCGGGATCTTTTACCCTGCAGGGTTCTGGAGCTTCTTCCTCTCCTGCGTGCGCATTTCTCGGCGCAAAAGCTTTCCCACCTTTGATTTTGGCAGGGAATCCCTGAATTCGATGTATTGGGGCACCTTGTAAGATGCCAGTCTCTCCCGGCACCATCGACTCAACTCGTATGCCGTAATGCCCTTGACATCCTCCCGCAGCACAACAAATGCCTTGATCCGTTCCCCTACCTTCTTGTCCGGCACACCCACCACACAGGTCCCGATCACGGCAGGATGCTCCTGCAAGACTGCTTCCACTTCGGACGCGGAGACCCGGTACCCCTTATGCTTGATCACGTCCACCGTCCGGTCAACGAAGTAGAGGTAGCCGTTCTCATCCCGGGAGCTCACATCCCCTGTGCGATACCAGAGCTTTCCATCTATCTCAACAAACGATTCCTTCGTTTCTTCCGGTTTGTTCCAGTAGGCTGAGACCATGGGGTCCGAGTGGACGAGCAGCTCCCCTGGGGTTCCAACAGGCACCGGTTTTAGGGTATCTGGATTCACGATCTTTATCTCCTTGATCGGCAAAACCTTTCCGATTGTCCGGGGGGGATTTTTCTCCGTAACGGGACTTAAACTAACCCCGCCACAGGTTTCCGTTGCTCCGTAACCCTGGTAGATGTGTGCCCCGAAGCGTTCTTTCCATCGCCGGGAAACCTCTTCCGGAAGAAAATCTCCACCGCTGAAACAGTAAATAAGTGAATGTAAATCATAAAAATCTACCCGGTCATGTTCAAGAATCATGCGATACAGGGCTGGTACGCCAAAGAGCGTCTTAGCATGAAAACGCTGAATTGCGTCCATCATAGCATCCAGATTGACCCTCGGTAAAAGAATGATGGTGTCACCCGATACACAAAGCGGCCCCAGCCCCACCATCTGCCCCAGGATGTGAAACAGAGGCCCTCCTTGGATCACGATGTCCTCGCCCCATGGGATCAGAGGCTCGCCGGTTTTACGCTGCTGGACAGCGCTCTTGAGAAAGAGCTGGTGGGTGATGGGAACGCCCTTGGGATTTTTGGTGGTCCCGCCGGTATAAAGCATCTCGGCCGTGTCATCGCCCTGAACCTCCACCTCGGGCAGAGAAGTCCTCCCTTTTTCCAAGAGGTCTTTAAAGGGAAAAACTATCTTGGACCGTTCGATCTTACCTCTCGGCACCCGATCCAGCGCCCAGCCGACCAGGCGTTTCCATGCGGGTAAGAGATCCACAAAGTTTGTCGGAATAATCCTTTTAATCCCCGTGTCCTGGAGGGCCTGTTTGACGTACCCAAAGTTCGTATCCGAACACACAATGCTTTCCGCACCGCCGTCCCCCGCCATGTACCGGAGGTCATACGCCGTATAGATGGGGGCAATGGGAATCGCCACCGCTCCCAGCCGCTGCAACGCCATCCAGGCGATCACCCACTGGGGGGTGTTGGGGAGATAAAGCATCATCTTGTGTCCCTTGCGGATCCCCAATTGATAAAGGGAAGCGGCAAAACGCTCTACCAGATCAAGAAGCCTTCCATATGAAAATGGGGTGCCGACATAGATAAGCGCTGTCTTACCCGGATTTTTCCGGGCGATCTCTCTGAAAGAGGCAAAGATGGTATCCGACGTGTGCTCAGTCATCCAGGCATTCCCCTATACCCCAAAGTAGGCGGATCGAACCTCTGGGTTATCCATCAGTTCCTTTCCCTCTCCTACCAGCACCAGCATCCCGTTCTCGATGATGTACCCCCGGTCGATCATAGGCAGAACGGGACGCGCAAACTGTTCACTTATCATAATCGTAATAGCCAGAGAGGCGCGGATATCCTTGATGGCCTGAACCAAGCGGGTCTGCATCGCAGGGCTCAGCCCAAGGAGAGGTTCATCGAGGAGAAGAAGTTTTGGTTTTGCCACAAGGGCCATCCCGATGGCCAGCATCTGCTGCTCGCCTCCGCTCAAAAACCCTGCCCTCTTCTTTCTATAGTCCTTCAATTGCGGGAAGAGCTCAAAGGTGTAATCGACCATCTTTCTGAAGTGCTCTTTCGGTTGAAGGTATGCAGCAATCCGCAGGTTCTCCAATACGTCACTTTCAGGGAAAATAGGGTGCCGCTCACGGCACAGAACAATTCCCCGCCTAACTCGGTCCATCGCCAGCATCTCCGTGATGTCTTCTCCAAGATAGACAATCTTTCCCATAACCGTGATACGTTCTCCACCCTTACGCTGTTCCTTTATCTTAAGATCCAGTGTCAGACCGGCGATGGTGTTCAAGAGGGTGGATTTCCCTGCGCTGTTGGAACCGATAACCCCCACGATCTCCCCTTCCGTTACCTCTATGGAAAGGTCATTGATAGCAAGGGCATTTTCATAGAACACCATAAGGTTTTCCACGTGTATCATGCCGTCCCCTCGCTACCCAAATACGCCTCCCTTACCTCTGGGGCGTTCATCACCTCTTCGGGGGTCCCCTCCGCAATCTTCCGGCCGAAATCGAGAACCAGCACGTGTCGGGTAATCTGAAACAGCTCTCTCAGACGATGTTCTATCATGACGACGGCAATCCCCTCATCCCGCAATTTCTCAATGATAGGAACGGTACTGGTTACCTCGGCGATACTCATCCCCGAAAAAAGCTCGTCCAGGACAATCACTTCCGGCCGCAGGGCGATACATCGACCCAGCTCCAGGCGTTTTAGGTACCCATGCGGCAGGTTCCTTGCACTTTTGTAGGGGACCGAAGAATCCCGTTCAAACCCCACCTCTTCCAGAATATCCATGGCGACCGCATCCCGGTCCCCATATTTCCCCCCTACAAGTCGACGGACACGGGGCGAAAAGAGAGAGGGAATCAGGTTTTTATAGGCGGGAAGCTGATAAAAAGGCCGAATCATCTGAAAGGTCCGGGTAATCCCCATATCCGTGATGGTATAAGGCGGCTTTTTCGTAATATCTCTTCCCTTGAAAATCACCTTGCCTTTATCAGGTTTAACAAATCCCGTAATGATGTTGACCAGTGTCGTCTTCCCCGAGCCATTGGGGCCAATAATCCCGATGACCTCACCCCGTTGAACTTCAAAACTGACGCCATCAACCGCGACAACTCCCCCAAAATGCTTGGAAACCCCGGATATGGTCAGCAATAACGAATCACTCACTTGTCCACCTCGACCCAGCGCTCAATCTGCTCATACTTCCGCCTGATAAAATGGAAGAGGCCTTCAGGCAGTCCCACCACCGCCACAACAAGAAAGAGGCCGTAAAACACAATGCGCAAGGCGCCCAAGGCCCTTAAAATCTCCGACAGAGGAACCAGGATAAAAGCCCCAAGTAACGGCCCGGCGAACGATCCCATCCCCCCCACGGCCGCTGCGGCAATGGGCAGGATGGAGTAATCCAGGGCAAAACCTGGCATCCCGGCGAACATATCATAATGTGCGCCGTAAGCGCCGGCAAAGCACCCCACCGCCCCGGCCAGAAACAGAATCTGCGCCTTGTACCAGTAGATATTGATCCCCGAACTCATAATCGCCCGGTCATTGTCGCTAATACCCTTGATAACTAGGCCATAATCGGAGCCCTCCAGCCTGCGAAACCCAAAAAAGGTCACGAGCAACACCACCATGATGAGATAAAACGAAACCCAGTAACTAGGGAAGGAATCAATCCCCGTCAAGCCATTGGTCCCTCCCAGGATTCGGGTCGCTTCCACAAGCCTCGAAAACATCAGGGGAAGAACCAGGGTCACCATGGCAAAATAAATCCCCCTCAGCCGCAGGACGGGAAGCAACATCAGCATACATAACCCTCCCCCGCCAACCGTCGCAATAGGAATCGTCAGATAGAGGGGAAGGCCCCAATAAGCGTTTAATGCCCCGGCGATATAAGCCCCCACACCATAAAAGAGGGATTGCCCCAGGGAAATCAGACCCGTCATATAAAGCAACTCCCAGCTCACGGCCAGAAGGGCGTAAGAGGCGGTGGAAATCATAACTTCCTGCCAGTAGGCACTGAAAAAGGGGCATATAATCAGCAGACCAACCACGGGCACCAGCCTTGGGAAAGCCAGGTAGAGAACCTCTCGGAGGGAATTCAGGGCATAGATTCCATCGGATCTCACCTTAATCCCGCGATCGACTCTCTCTTTACGCCTTTCCATAACTCACCGCTTTATCAATCTCATACACGTTCTTCCAATTCCTTCTGTTTTCCGAAGATACCGGAAGGCTTTATCACCAAGACCACCGCGATGGCAGCCAGGCTAACCAGTATCATCCAGTGCGGCTCAATGTAATTCGCTGTCAGGGTCTGGGCGTAACCGATGACGATACTTGCCACGATAACCCCTACGGTGCTTCCCAGCCCCCCCACAATGCACACGGCAAGGGCGTTGATCAAAACCTCATAGCCGTTTTCCACGGAAATGGTCCCCAGCGGCAGGATGAAGATGGCCGCAACAGCCGCGAGGCTCGCGCCAAAGGCCAGGCTGAACGCGCCGATTTTATCTGGATCGATCCCAAGGGTCAGGGCCGTCTTATCATCCTGGGCAATGGCGCGAAACGCCAGCCCCATTTTGGTATAATGTATAAAGTAGTAAAAAATGACCGTAAAGAAAATCGCCACAAACGCAACAAGCAGGCGCTGATAATCGATGAAATGCCCTCCAATGGAGACGCTGCCATCAATAAAGACCGGCAGGGAATACTTTGCTCCAACAAAATCAAAATAACGGAACAGCTCCATAATCGCCAGCCCCAGCCCAAACGTGGCCATCACCTCCGAGAGGGGAAGCCCCCTGATCCTCAAGAGGACAAACCGGTACATCAGATATCCCATCAGGAAGGAACAGACAAAGGACAAGAGAATGGAAAGAACATAGTTTATCCCCATGGAGTTCAAGAATATCCAGACGAGAAAACCAGAAAAGATATAAATCGCCCCATAGGCAAAATTGGCAACCCCGCTGATACCAAAGGTCAGGTTGAACCCCATGGCCACAAGCGCCAGAACAGAACTGTTGATAAATCCGTAGATGAGGATGGCTATAAACATCGCACCTTTCTGCAATTTATGACGATTTTAAAGGAAAAGGGTGCAAAGGATCTATACACCCCCGTACACCCTTTCAGCCTCATACCGCTACTTCAACGATTTCAGCCCCGTGGGAAGTTCAATCTTTCCTTCCGCGATACTCGGTGGAAAAACGATCTCCCGTTTTCCGTCCTTGCGCC
>JALTEW010000379.1 GCA_027073795.1 bacterium
TCAAACCCTCAGGCAAGACACCGGAGGGATTTGGAAACTTCCAGCGGATACCTCGAAGGGAACCCAGTTGCTTCAAGCCATAAAAGGGGTTTTGGAAAGTTAACGCACCCTATTGTCAAAGAAATAGATGCTTCCCGGATGCTTCTTCGCAAACTTTTTCATCTCGCTTGCCACCGTTGCAATCTGCCCAAAATGGCTGAGGTTCTTGATATTCCTGCTGAACGCCACACCAATGGATACGGTCATAAGAGGGAAACGCACCGTCTGCCCCTGTCGGTCAACCGATTCGATATATCCCCTTGCCCGGTCGCTTTCATCATAAAATACAGGGACTATCTGGTCAAATTTTTGAATAATTTCCACGCACGTCACCCCCACCGTTTCAGGTCTTGTTATAAAAACAAAATCATCCCCTCCTATATGGCCCACAAAGGCATCTGAATTCCCCTTCGCGTAGACCACATTCCCCAATAACCTCGCGGTCATTCGAAGAACCTCGTCGCCTCGACTGAATCCGTAACAATCGTTGAAGGACTTGAAATTGTCCACATCCAGATAGGCCAGGGAAAAAGACTCCCCGGCATCAATCCTGTTTTGAATCTGCTGAACAATTGTATTGTTGCCGGGAAGGCGCGTTAGGGCATTCGCATCAAGACTCCGCTTATCTCTCACAAGGGCTAAACGAATGCGAAGAAGTAGTTCTTCCAACTCAAAGGGTTTGTAGATAAAATCACCCACCATCCATTTCCTGATTTCCTCGTAACCATAAACACCCTTTGGCAGCACGGCGATCAGGGGGAGATGCCCGTAGATATTGTCCGACCTTATCTCCATACAAAGCTCCCCCAGATGGCTTTCCCCGGGTTCCATATCGACCAGAATCAAATCGGGGGGATTATTGTATATCATGCCAAGGGCACGGCCACCCTCTTCGGCAAAACTGGTGTTGAACCCCTCATTTTTCAGAAGCGCGTCTATTTTCTGACGAATCCCTTCACTGGGTTCAATAAGCAAGACCCTGGTCTGATCTCCGGGTTCCATTTTTTAAGGGCTCCCCTACCTCATCAAGTCAAAGGTATTTACTGAATCAGCCTCCTCTTTAGCCTCTGAGACGAGGGCTACCACATCCCGTTCAGAAAACCTGAGCCGCTTCCATGCCGTTTCGTCCAATGGTGGCACATAGATATCACCACTAAAACCGTATCCCCAGGCCTTTACAAGGATATCTGACAGATGAACGATGGCCGTCTGCAAAGGGGCATTCCGTGAAAGTGAAGGCGAATGATGATAGAGTATCGGTTCCACAAGGGTAATAGGAAAATTCCAGTCCTTGACAACCCAACGGATAATTCTAGCGTGGTCCGTACCCAAGATCTTCCGCTCGCAGTCAATAAAGTAGCCTTTGTTATCCTCTGCGCATGAAACAATTTTCCGGTACTCCTCTGGAAGCTGCGAGCTAATCACCACCTTGCCCAGATCGTGAAGCAATCCCGCAGTTGATACCTCCTCTGGATCCAAAGATGGAAACCGGTGTGCTATTCTTGCCGCAATTCCGGCACACCCAATCGAATGTTCCCACAACCCCCGCATCTGTTCAATCATGATATCAAAAACCGAGGCGGTTAGAACGAGGCTTTTAATCACATTGAACCCCAGGAGAACCACCCCGTGCGTGACGGAAGAAATCCTTCCCGGGAAACCGTAAATCGGCGAATTAATCAATTGCAGCACCTTGGCGGCCAGAACCTGATCTGTCGCAATAACCTTTCCAAGCTCATCCGCCGAGGTGTCTGTTGATTCCACCATCCGGCTTAT
>JALTEW010000380.1 GCA_027073795.1 bacterium
CCCCCTGTCCTACTGGTTCATTGAGGCAAGAAATTCCTTGTTGTTTTTGGTGCCCTTTATTTTATCCAGCAGAAATTCCATGGCATCTACCGTACCCATGGGTTGAAGTACCTTTCGCAGAATCCATATTCGATTCAGGTCTTCCGCATCCAGCAGCAATTCCTCTTTACGCGTTCCAGATTTTGCGATATCCATGGTTGGAAATACACGTTTTTCCATCAGTTTTCTGTCCAGGTGAAGTTCCATATTACCCGTTCCCTTGAATTCCTCAAAAATCACCTCATCCATCCGGCTTCCTGTATCTATAAGGGCTGTCGCCAGGATAGTTAAACTGCCACCCCCCTCGATATTACGCGCTGCACCAAAAAATCTCTTGGGCTTGTGAAGGGCATTGGAATCCACACCCCCTGACAGAACCTTTCCGCTCGGGGGAACCACCGTGTTATAGGCCCGGGCCAGCCGAGTGATACTGTCCAACAGAATAACTACGTCCCTCTGGTGCTCCACCAAACGCTTTGCCTTTTCAATGACAATCTCTGCCACTTGGACATGACGCTGGGCGGGCTCATCAAAGGTGGAACTCACCACTTCGCCATCCACCGACCGTTCCATATCTGTGACTTCCTCGGGACGTTCGTCTATCAGAAGGACAATAAGCACGACGTTTGGATGATTATATTTCAACCCTTTGGAAATACCCTGAAGCAGCATTGTTTTTCCCGTTCTGGGGGGTGCGACAATCAGGCCTCGCTGGCCCTTCCCGATTGGGGTCAGCATATCCATGATTCTCAGACTGTAATTTTCGGGCTCACCTTCAATTTCCAGCTTGAAACGCTCATTGGGATAAAGCGGGGTCAGGTTGTCGAAAAGGATTTTTTCCTTTGCGACGGAAGGATCATCGTAATTGATAGATTCAACCTTGAGCAAGGCAAAGTATCGTTCGGAATCCTTTGGCGGACGAATCTGCCCGTAAATAATGTCTCCCGTTCGAAGCCCAAAACGCCGAATCTGAGAGGGTGATACATAGATATCGTCCGGCCCCGGGTAGTAGTTGGCATTGGGTGCCCTTAAAAATCCAAATCCGTCCGGCAGGGTTTCCAGGACGCCGTCCGCATAAATCAGACCATTTTGCTCGCTTCTCGCCTGCAGAATCGAAAAAATCAGGTTCTGCCTCCCCATGGACGCCGGATCTTCAATTCCAAGATCCTTTGCGATCCCGAGTAGTTCACTAATGGGTTTCTGTTTCAATTCTGTAAGGTTCATGCCTTTTTACTATCCTCCTTTTTAAGCATCCTTCTGTAAACCTCCCTGGCCCTTTCCCGGAGTGCATCAAGGGTTCCGTCGTTGAAGATAACGATGTCCGCTATCTTCTCCTTTTCCTCTTGCGGTATTTGGAAGACAAACCGTTTTTTCGCCTCTTCAACTGAAATACCTATCCTTTTTGCGGCCCGTTTCAATGCCTCTTTTTTATCTTTCGGCGTTACGAGGATGACATGGTCCACCATCTTATGAAATCCGGCCTCAATCAATAACGGCGCATCAATCACCACTATTGCCTTCCCGTTACGTTCCCTAAACTCCCGAAGTTTTCTTACAATGCGCTTATGGACAAGGGGGTGAATGAGCTGATTGATTTTTTTAACTTTCTCCCCGTCAGCAAAAATGGTTGACGCCAGTCTCTTTTTATCAATTTCCCCCTCTTTATTGAGAACATCGCTTCCAAATGCATGAATGACCGCCTCGTACCCCTCTTCCCCTTTGTTCAGCAAGGCCTTCGCTTCAACATCTGCATCAATAACGTAAGCTCCGTTTT
>JALTEW010000381.1 GCA_027073795.1 bacterium
GTGGAGACGCTGTGAATGGCGTCTATTACACGTCCCATTTCAACGCCGATGCTCCTTTCACCCAAGTGGGAAAGAAATTCGTCAAGGAGTACAAAAAAATGTTCAAGGAATCGCCATCTGCTTTGGCAGCTCTTGGATTCGATTCATATCTTTTGTTGAGGGACGCTATTAAGCGTGCTGGTTCTGCGGAGCCAGAGAAGATAGCGGCAGCTTTAAGGCAAACAAAACACTTTGAAGGTGCTACCGGATACATAAACATAGATAAATACGGTAACACTGTGAAGTCAGCAGTTGTAAACGTGGTCAAGAACGGCAAATTCACCTACGTTACAACCATTAACCCGTAACACGAATTTTTCGATGAATTAAAAAACAAAAGGAGATGCTGTTGTGAGAAGCTTTGAGTATTGCTCTACTGTTGTGATGACAGCATCTCCATTTACCAGCTATAAAATGTATGTTTCATCTTTTTGGGAGGAGATGATTGTTGTTGACTGATTTCGCACAAAACCTTATAAACGGAACGTTGTTAGGCGGGTTGTACGCATTGATAGCTATAGGATACACGATGGTTTATGGAATATTAAGGCTCATCAACTTCGCGCACGGCGATATATTGATGTGGGGTGTTTATTTTGCACTCTACGCCGTGGTTGCTTTTAGCATGCCATGGTGGTTAGGATTTTTGGCTGGTATCGCACTGGCAGGACTTTTAGGTTTCAGTGTTGAAAAGGTGGCTTACAGGCCGTTAAGAGATGCTCCTCGAATTTCTTCTCTTATAACGGCAATAGGTATATCGTTCTTTCTTGAAAGTTTGGCTGTCGTCGTGTTTGGTGGGATACCAAAGTCTTTTAACATCTATCCAAAATTTTTCAATCACACTTTAATATTCGGTCATTTGAGAATTCAAACGCTGACATTCTTTATCTTGGGTGTTACGTTTCTCCTTTTGTTTGGAGTTTTATGGTTGCTCTATAGAACCAAGACTGGTACTGCAATGAGAGCAATAGCAACGGATATTCCTACCACGAGTTTGATGGGAGCCAACGTTGATAACATAATAAGCTTGACTTTTATAATTGGTTCCATGCTAGCGGCCACTTCGGGGATCATGTGGGCAATGAGATATCCACAAGTTCAACCGTACATGGGATTCGTTCCAGGGATGAAAGCGTTCATAGCAGCAGTTATAGGTGGAATCGGATCTGTTCCGGGTGCTTTAGTCGGTGGATTCTTGCTTGGAATGACGGAAATATTGATCGTTGGATTTTTTCCAAACCTTGCCGGATACAGAGATGCTTTTGCATACATCATATTAATTGTCTTGTTGATGTTCAGACCAACCGGAATATTTGCGATCTACTCGGAGCAGAAGGTGTAAAGTATGAAACGTATACCGTTCAAAATGAATTTCATACTGACAACGATTTTTGTAATCGGGACAGGCTTCTTCCTTTTGTTTGCCAACAATTCTTTTGGTGATTACTGGGTAAGAATCATAACTTTGATGGCCATATACGGAATAATGGCAACAAGCTACACATTGGTTAACGGCGTAACTGGCATCTTCTCACTTGGACACGCTGGATTCATAGCGGTTGGCGCTTACACTGCCGCACTTTTGACCTTACCCATTCAGCAAAAAGCAATGTCTTTTTTCATCGCACCATTGATCTGGCCTTTGAACAGCATACAAATGGGCTTTTTCCCAGCCACGATCATAGCAGGGCTGGTTGCCGCTTTTGCAGCATTTTTGGTAGGATACCCTTCTCTAAGGGTAACAGGTGATTACTTTGCAATTGCAACAC
>JALTEW010000382.1 GCA_027073795.1 bacterium
CAATTCAACAGGGCAGGCGGCTTGGCGTGATATATTTGTTTTTGTGTGTGTTTTTTTTATCTGTGAGCGAAGCCAGCGCGAATCTGTGGCCAATTCTCTGGCATAAATCCGTGTCCCATAAAAAAGGACTGAGTGCTGAGTAACGAGGACTGAGTAAGAATTCACATTTCATGTTTTTCCAGTGAAACTCCTGAAGACAGCGTGGAAGGTTCTAAGAATAATCTTTGTTTTTTATCTGTGAAAATCTGTGTAAATCTGTGGTCAATTTATTCTTTTTATCCGTGTACGAAGTCCGAAAAATCCGTGTCCTATTTATGTTTTTATCTATGTGCAAAGTCTTCGTAGAATCGAGTCTGTATCCTGTTCATCTTTCGATAAATCCCAGTTGTATCTTTATGGCAAGCTCAACCTTTCTGATATCATCCCTGCTCAACATACCAGCACACTTAATCAATCGCTTTTTGCTCACCGTAGCCAACTGGTCTGCCATCGCCTTGCTCTGCCTGTCGCCAAATGTGACTAATGCCTCGCTTGGATAAACTTTAGAAATATTTGAGGTCAATGGTACAACCTGCACGCGGTTGAGATATTTATTGGCAGCATCATTGCTTAGGATAACGGCTGGCCTGTGTTTTTTAATTTCACCCCCAATGGAAGGATCAAAATTTACCCACCATACCTCACCGCGCTTCACGAAGAAACATCCCCTGTCAGAGCTTCCACCCATTCCATCGCTTCAGATTCCCTTTTTTCATCCGATGCCATTTCTTTATAGGCCAATTCCAAATCGTTCCTGCTCACATAGGGTCGAACAATCTCTTCAATGAAACGGCTGATTCTTCTTGGTCCTATCACCTCGTACAGCCCTTTATAAACCTGTTCATCGATAGTAATTGTTAATTTTTTTTGCATGCTACTGCCTTCCTTTTACACGTATAATACACGTATTGGCGAGAAAAATCAAGTAAGCCACAGATCACTCAGATAAACATAGATTTTCCCCTTCCTTGTTCATAACCTTTATTCCCGTGTCACATAAAAAAGGACTGAGTGATGAGTAACGAGGACTGAGTAAAAATTCACATTTCATGTTTTTATAGTGAAACTCCTGAAGACAACGTGGAAGGTTCTAAGAATAATCTTTGTTTTTTATCCGCGAGAATCTGCGTAAATCTGCGGTTAATTCTCTTATCTTTATCCGTGTGCGAAGTCCGCCTGCCCTGTGAAATGCGAAGTTTACCCAGTAAATTTTTATCCTGTTAAACCTGATTTTTCTTTCGTTTAACTGGGAGCGTTAGCACTCATTTAACTGGGGCCTGTTTCACTGGGGTGAGAATCCGTGTCCTATTTTTTCTGTCAGGTAGAGTTCAAATCCCCCGGTGAGACAACCTCCAGCCTGCGAAAATATCCTCGGTAAAATCCCTTATCCCTGCTCAGAAGTCTGTCACATTGTGTCAAGGCATGACCCCCGATGAGAAAATCAGCGGCAATCCTCTTTCTCTTTCCTCCCCTTTTCAAGTATTCAGCCCAACAGTCGGCAGCCGCGAAAGACGCCTGAAGGCTCATGGGTGAAAACTGAATGCCTATCACCTCCAGAACTGACCTGAGCATTTCCTGTTTATCCGCGTAAGCGACCCCAACTTCAGCCCACACAACCTCGCATGCAACCACGGTTCCTTCATGAAGACAGCGTGTCAAAACCTCCTTGGAATATGGACCATAAACGGGATCAGGTTCAAGGACGTCAATGAGAATATTTGTGTCAACAGCGGTAATCACTCGCTTCCTCTCAATGCTTTCA
>JALTEW010000383.1 GCA_027073795.1 bacterium
GAATGTTTCTTCCCAGGAGAATATCATCGCGTGAAGGTTGCCCTTGCAGAGGCAGGATATTTTGCCACCAATTCATAACCCGGTCGGATTTTGAAAAAAAACGGTGGCCTCCAATATCAATCCGGTTGCCTTTGTAATTAATTGTCTTTGAGATTCCGCCGATGTCATAGGTTGCCTCGAAAACGATGACATTGTAATCTGTCCGGTCGAGGAGTTCATAAGCGGCTGTTAAACCCGCAGGACCCGCACCGATAATGATGGCAGTTTCCCTCATATCCTACCTGAAAAGGAAGAGTTTCCTCGCGGAAAAATTCCATATGAGGACAAAGAAAGTTGAAATTAGCTTGGAATACATGAAATACAGACCGATGAAACCAGTAAAAAACCACAAGAAACCTTCATTTAGTCCGAGGCCGACAAGACCGATGACAGCGAAGATGAGAAATTCAGCCATTTGATTTTCCATGGTTCGCTTGTCAAAAACCCAAAAAATACTGAGGAGGTAGTTAACGGTTAAACCTATAAGGAAAGCCAGCGCAGCGGAGACAAGGTAATGAATATTCATGATACCTGTAAAAAGGTATAAGAAACCAAAATCGAAAAGAAAAGCTATCCCTCCCACAACGACATAGCGAAGGAATTGGATAACTAAACGACTGCTCTTGGTCCAAAAAAGCTCTCTGTATACCTTGACTCTACCTTCCATGCTGATCTTTATTACATGATCTTTTAAGGATTTTAATCTGCATCCCCGGATCTGCGGAAATACATGTTGCCATTCAAGGCGCTGCCTCCTGACGGGTGCCCCCTTTAACGTTTGTCCCAGCCTCGATTTTTCTGAATGCCCCGTCCCTTTTTTCCGCCTCAATGATGTCCATGAAGGCCCGGGCGGCATGGGAGAAGAGGGATTTCCGCCTGAAGATAATCTCAATGTTCAGGAGGGGATTCCCCTCGATAATGGGAATGGCCATGAGCCTGTTGCTCCGAATGTCATCGAGGACCGCCGCCTTGATAAAGAATGAAAAGCCGTGTCCCTGGATGACAAGATCCTTGATGAAGGCGAGGCTTCCGGATTCTATTCTCACGTTGGGGGTCACGTGGTGGGTTTCGCAAAACCGGGTGATCACGTGACGGATGCTGGACCCCATTTCCCGGAAGATGATGGGAAATTCAGGGAGCTCCCGGACAGAGATCCCCTTTTTTCGCGCCTGGATGCCGGGATAGTTAGGGGATGCCACCAGCCACAGCTCCTGATCCAGCAGGGGGATCGACTGGATATCGGCCGGGTAGGGGAGGCGGCCCACGATGCCCAGTTCATTCTTCTTATCAATGACGGTCTGAAGGATATCCGACGAGCTGCCTTCGTAAAGGACAATCCGGATCTCGGGATAGAATTTCTGGTAATTTCCGATGAGGGACGGCATGAAGTGATGGGCAAAGGTGGAGGTGCACCCGACTTTCAGGGTTCCGTACTTCATATGTTTCAGGTCATTCAGGGTTTGCACCATTTGGGTTGTCAGGGCGAAAATCTTTTCTGCGTACTGGAAGAGGATTTCCCCCGCGTCCGTCAGGACGAGCTGCCGGCCCACCTTGTTGAAGAGGCGGATGCCATAGAATTTCTCGAGGGATTTGATCTGAAGGCTGACGGCGGGCTGGGTGACATTCAACAGCTGGGCGGCGATGGTAAAGTTTTTATACTTGGCGGCCAGATAGAAGACCTTCAGTTGATTCAGGTTAAAGCGTATCATCGTTCCCGTCCAATGCGTTTTGTTCCTTTATTCCCATTCCTACCCATAAG
>JALTEW010000384.1 GCA_027073795.1 bacterium
TGTAAATGGCAACCGAAAAATGACCCTTTGTGGCAACTTAAAATTGACCCACCCATTTGTTAAAAACATCTCCCTTGCCTTTTCCCCTTTCGTGGGGTTTCATGATGGATGTGAAAACAGAGGGAGCCGTAGGCGACCGTTGTTTTCACATCAACTGTCTTTTTAAGGTTGCTTCACCTCCTTTCCCTTTTTTAGCGTGTCTCTCAGGCGATAGCTTTCCCAGGTACAGTGAATGATATGGGCCTTGTGTGTTATCCTGTCCAACAATGCGGCCGTCAGGGTTGGATCCCCAAACACCCGTGTCCAGTCTCCGAAGCCGAGGTTGGTGGTAATGATCACCGGTCTCCTTTCGTGACGTTCGGCCAGGACCTGGAAGATCAGGTCCGCGCCCTCTTTGGAGAAGGGGACATATCCGAGCTCGTCAATGATCAAAAGGCCATAACCCGCATAGCGTTTCAACACCCGTGAGAGGACCCTTTCATCCCGGGCCTCAAGCAGTTCATTGGCAAGCCCACATCCGGTCACAAACCGGGTCCGGACCCCCTGGGCACATGCCGCCATTCCAAGGCCGGTTGCCAGATGGGTCTTGCCCGTTCCGCTCTTTCCCAGGAAGATTACATTCCTGGCTTCCTTGATATACTGACCGGTTGCCAGGTTCTTTATCAGGCGGGTATCAAGATCCAGGGCTGCCTCAAACACAAAGGTCTCAAGAGGCTTCAGTAGAGGAAACTTGGCATCCCTTATCCTGCGCTTGCGGCCATTCTCCATCCGCGTGGCAAGTTCCACTTCCGTCAGATTGAGCAGAAACTCCTCATATTCCTCTTTCTCTTCCCTCGCCTGGCGAAGCTGCCGCTGCAGATGAGATGCCATCGCGGAGAGCTTCAGGGCCCTGAGGTTGGAACCAAGCGCCGCCATGGTCGCCGCATTCACAGGACACCTCCCTGCCTGTGCGTTGCAGCCGCGACAGGCAGACGCAGACAGGCAATCCGGTCATAGACCTTCACATCCGGGGCCGGAAAGGTCTCCCACTGGGGGAGCGGGGGAAAGGCTTGATCCTGGGGGACGGCCTTGTCGAAACGAAGGATCTGTTCAACGGCCTCGCTGGTACTAACTCGGGCTGCAAGGGCCCTGTCCACCGCCAAGAGGACGTCTTTTTCTTCATGTTCCTTAAAAAGCATCAGGACCCTGATGAATTCCTTGGTCCCCTTGCTCTTCCCCCGCTTTTCATAAAAATGCACAAGGAGCTTCTCCAGAGACGCCGGCCATGCCTTCCGCCACTGCCTGATCGGACGGGCGCTCTCAAAGGCCAAAGGCCGCTTAAGGATCAGGTCCAGGTAATGATGCGGATCCAGCTGCCAGGTGTTGTTGCCGTAAACCCGCTTGTGGGAGGCGATCTTCTTACTGCCATAAAGGATGTCCACATGATCAATATACGCCATCGCCTTGACCCTAAGTCCCGCGTAACGGGTCGGCACGGAATAGTGGTTCTTGTCGATGATCACCGTGGTATACTTGTCCACCTTCCCTGAATACGTCTCTATGTTGCTGAAGTCAAAATCCGGCAGCGGCATAAGGTGGCCCTTCTCCTCTTCATAAAGCACCCTGACGGTCTTTTCCCTGCCGGCAATCTTATGGTCTCCATAGGCCATACACTGCTCAAGTAATCTCTGATTGAGGGCCTTAAGGTCTTTTGCCTCGGGGATCGGGACCATGAAATTGCGCCTGGCATACCCGACAAGCCCTTCAACACCTCCCTTTTCATGCCCCTGGCCAGGATTGCAAAACCGGGACTC
>JALTEW010000385.1 GCA_027073795.1 bacterium
AATACCCGCGCCCCGTTCAAACCGCTGCCTGTGCGGCCTGGGCCCAAATTCCGGACTAAATTCGGCAGTCGGGCGCTGCAAGCGGCCCATCTGCTTCGTCGTCTTCACCTGTTTGATGCTCAACATTGTGCTATGCCTCCGCTCAAACATGCTTAACTCCTCTTATAGAAGAGGGTTGTCAAGCCCCCTGCAATAATTTTTTTGCGTTTTTCTTAAACTCCTATAGAAACCTCCATTTTTTCCCTTTTTGGCCAGGGGTTAAACAGCTTCCGCCGGCAGAGGGGGTCAATGGCTGCGAAGCAGTCTGCGGAGCGCAGCAAAGCAGATCTTGACCATTGACGCCCTCGGGCAAGGAAGCTAAAGTCCCTTTTGCCAAAAGGAAAGATGTAATATCTCGATGCATGTACATGTTCGGGCTCGGGCTTATGTCAGAATTCAAATTCCATTTCCCCTCCCAAATTGCTCGCCAATCTCTTATTCGGCTCTGAGCCTCATGGGCTTGCCAGATAAACATTCGGAATCCGTATGCCCCATACTCCGGAACGGCTACCGTGACGCATTGTCTTTTCAGCCATGGTGTTGACCGGGCGTCATACGGATTTGTTGAAGCAATTGGAGCTGCATGCTCCTTATTCAAAATAGCGAGCATTGCTTCCTGGGTAACGGATACTGACATTGTCACCTCAAAACCTGTCTGGGTACATGCCTGCTCCCAATTTGAAAATACACTCTAATCACGCCTCCTTTTGGATGTTTCCAGGCTCATCTAATTCACCCAATTGTCTGGCTATCTCCGCCATCCTTTTTTTGGCCAATACCTTGTCCAATTCATCCATCACGTAGTCCTCGCTCAAATTATGCTCTTTCAGATATCGTTTCAGATTCCGTTTCTTTACTGCTACCATTTTTAATCTGATACTCCCGCTCGGCATTAATGTGTTCATCATTACATACTTTACATTTAACTTATCAGGGTCAAACGCTTCCTTGTCCCTGAGTATCCTCCAGATGATCTGCAACATTTTCGCCCCAACCACGCTACGGGCTATATGGCTATTCCCCTTTTTGTGAAAAATGTGCATGTACAATGGGTGCAGGGGATGACTTTCCCGTATGGCCTGCAGGGCCAGTTCTATTGCCAGCGTACGTACGTATTTATTCCCTTCCTTGTCCATTTTTCCTGTACGCTTTCTGTCCCCCGATGAATCTTCTTTCGGAGCAAATCCAAAGTATTTCTTGACCTGGGCCGAGTTCTTGAATCTTTTCGGGTCTCCGATTGCAAGAACCAATATCACGGCAGACACAAACCCGACCCCCAAAATCTTATCCACTCGTTCTATCCCATTTTGTTGGTCAGAATTCAATTTTTTTACTGCTTCCACCAACGCAGCCTCAAGTTCCTGAGCCCCATCGTACGCCGCCTTCCATACCTGGTAACAGCGTCTAAGTTCCTGTAATACGTATTCTTTTTTATCAACTTCCCATATAACCATCTCCAACCAGTTTTCTGCGCTGATCACTTCTATTTTCTCGATCAATTTTTTCCATGCGGACACCGTAGTCAATTTGATATTACTAAAATCCTTCAACCCCCAATCCCTCAATATACCCTTTGCCCTGTTAATCTGACCGGCACGGGTCTTTATATATCCATTGAGCCTGCTAGTCATATTTCTTACCAACAATTCGTTTTCCGATGGTACCCACACCTCCTTTCGATAGTACCCCCTCCATAACCCTTCGTAGATCTCTTTTGCGTCCGCCTTGTCATTCTTTTGTCGTTTGTTGTTTG
>JALTEW010000386.1 GCA_027073795.1 bacterium
TTGTTGGATGTTTTCACGGTATAAGCGGATACAATGCTCTTTTCTTTGTAGTTCAAATCTTTTATGTCATCTACAGATATGCTTACAGAATTAGGAGAAAAATTGCTAAACATTCCAGCCCTGAATATAAGCTTACCGGTTTCATCATAGAACAAAGAGCCACCAACAGCCGAAACCATCTTTTGAAGCGCATCCATCAGCTTGGTATCTTTGAAATATATGTAAGGGATGGACTGATTAACGCTCTCAAGGGAAATGTTCGTTTCGCCACCCACGGTTGAAACAAGATAATTCAGGACGTTATCAAAAGTGGTGTTAACAAAAGCAATATTCGGCACAATCGTGTTTTGCCAAAGCGACATCTTATCTTTTAAAGATATGGTGGTTCTTTGATTTTTGTATGAATATGTAGAATGATCCACAATTCCTGTAAATTGTGTTCCAGAGTTTATGCTTATTGTGGCGGATGTGCCTTTGTCAGGGAATACTTTTCCATCCAATACCACGGTGGCTTCATTGGAAGCTATCTTTCCATATAAGACATCGTTTTTGCGTATATTAGCAGAAATTAAAGAGGCACTATAATCAGTGCCTCCAATGGTAATTGTATAAGTTATCATCACACCACTTCCTCAACAGTTACCGTTGCATCGTAGTATAAATTTCCAAGAGCATCGTAATATTCATTGCCACCAACTGATTTCACGATAACGTTCGTTGAATCAAGTGTGGTAGTTTTGCCAACTAATCCGATTAAGGTGTTGTAATCAGATTGAGATAACATAGAATAATCAATCGTCCATGCTTTTCTTGATGTGGCAGAGTTCATTTCGTGCCTTATTTCATGTCCGTTAGCCGCTACATTTGTAATCACGGCATATTCTTTGCTTGTTATATCTACCTTAATAGGCTCTGCTGTTACTCCTCCAAGATTCATTCAAATCACCTCAACTGAACACGGTAACTCCGCCGTGGGATTTCACATATTCTATGAACAGATCTGCCAAATGGGAAACCGCCGGCGAATCATCTGAAAGGATCTCGTTGTCTTTGAATATGATCGTGAAATTGTTGTAGATAGGCTGTGTAGAACCGGCGGAGTAAGTGTTACCATTCTGAGTTGTTGCAGAACTTTCTGCTTCTGATTCTTTCATTCTCTCATCTGGGGTTTTTTGCATTTCTTTAATCTGGTCTTGAGTAAGAAATCCCATCCCAAACCACGATAAAACTGTATTTATCCCCAAAGTTAGTTGATCAAAAACCCAGCTTATGGTATCAGCTGCAAATGTAAAAACGTTTATAAAAGGCGCAACTACAAGCAGTAAAGTGCTAAATGCCAATATAATGCTACCAATTGCTTTGCCAAGCGCTACTAATGGGGCAACAAATGGTTTCAAAATAGCATTTAGTGGTTCAAGCACTGATACAATGCCTTTGATTATCGTGGAAAATGGATTGAGAACAGCAGAAACATTTTTCAAGCCGGACAAGGCACTTATCAATTCAGCACCAAAAGCCTCAAGGGCTTTCATCCAATCTCCTGTCGCTATTCCTTCCATTACGCCGGAAAATTGCAATCCTTTGTCCTTGTTGTAGGTGAACATTTCAGAGCTATTCGCTATTGCTTGCTTCAAAGATGCGAATTTGTCTAATGTTTGGGATGCTTTGTTAGCTGACTCACCAATTTTATTGAAATTTGTATCAACTTTCTGGATTTGGTCAAGAAGTCCATCCAAACCATTAGCGTTGAGGTGAATGTTAAGGCCAAGCTTTTCGAAAATAGGAT
>JALTEW010000387.1 GCA_027073795.1 bacterium
GTTTTGCGCAGAACGCAGGAAAAGCTGGTTTCCCGTGTAAAGGAGAAGGCGTCATGAAGAAGGCAAGCATCATCGGTGCAGGACATGTTGGAGCAACAGCAGGTCTTTACCTGCTGGAGAAGAAAATTGCCAATGTGGTTCTGGTGGATATCATCGAAGGGCTGCCACAGGGAAAGACGATGGATCTCTCCCACGCCGCCCCTTTAAGGAAATATCTTCATTCCATCGTGGGTGTCAACGATTACGCGGAAATTGCGGACTCCGATGTGGTCGTTATTACGGCGGGATTGCCCAGAAAACCCGGAATGTCGCGCCTGGACCTGCTTGCTACCAACGCGAAGATCGTGGGAAGCGTGGCAGAACAGGTCAAAACGTATGCCCCTAATGCCGTTGTCATCGTCGTGACCAATCCCCTTGATGTCATGTGTCATGTGGTCAAGGAAGTGACAGGCTTCCCCAAAAACCGTGTCATAGGCATGGCCGGGGTATTGGATTCCACCCGTTTTCGCCTCTTCATCGCCGAGGAGTTAGGGGTGCACTTGAGCGACGTGGTCGCCCTTGTGTTAGGGGGACACGGGGATGACATGGTCCCCCTCCCGAGATATACCTCCGTGTCCGGTATTCCCATCACGGAACTGCTTTCCCCAAATACTATCGAGCGACTTGTAGATCGAACACGCAAGGGAGGTGGTGAGATTGTTGGGCTCCTCAAGGAGGGAAGCGCTTTTTATGCACCCGCTTCCTCCATCACGGAGATGGCTGAGGCTGTTCTTCTGAATATCCGAAGAATCCTGCCGGTTTCTGCCTACCTGGAGGGTGAATACGGGCTTAAAGGGGTTTATGTGGGAGTTCCGGCCATCCTCGGGGAAAATGGAATCGAACGGGTTATCGAGCTCGCCCTGACCTATGATGAAAAAAGTGCCCTCCACGCATCAGCCGACTCCGTCTCCAAATCGGTTGCCCAGTGGGAGGAGATGAAAGGGACTTAAACCATGAAAGAAATTCCAGTCAGTGAAATTACTGCAACCGTTTCCAGACTCTGTATCGAGGCCAACATTGACTTGGGAAGTGATGTCGAAGAGGCCTTTCGAAGAATGGGAGAGACGGAGCCCTCTCCAACCGGAAAAGAGGTCCTTAACCTCCTCTTGGAAAACGCCGCCATAGCCCGGGAAGAAAGGATGCCCATCTGCCAGGACACAGGGCTGGCGGTCATCTTTATGGAGATTGGGCAAGACGTTCATTTCACAGGGGGAGACCTGGAAGCCGCCATTCACGAAGGCGTCCGTCAGGGATATAAAAAGGGGTACCTGCGAAAATCCACCTGCCATCCCTTTACACGCAAAAACTTGGGCGACAACACGCCTGCTATCATCCACACCCGAATCGTTCCCGGGGACAAGGTCCATCTCATTGTTGAACCAAAAGGAGGGGGAAGCGAAAACATGAGCCGTGTGGTGATGCTTTCACCCTCCGATGGAATTGAAGGGATCAAGGCTTACGTCATCCAGCGTGTCAAAGAATCGGGTCCTAACCCATGCCCACCCATTGTCGTAGGGGTCGGAATAGGGGGCACCTTTGAACGTGCCGCTTTTCTGGCTAAAAAGGCCACCCTGAGACCCATCGGGACGAAAAACCCGGACCCGGACCTGGAAAAATTAGAGTCTGAGATATTTGATGCCGTCAATAAACTCGGCATCGGGCCAGCAGGTCTGGGAGGTAAAACGACGGCCTTAGCTGTGCATATTGAAATGATGCCGTGCCATATCGCCTCGCTTCCCCTCGCCGTTAACATTCAATGTCACGCAGGCCGCCACAAAGAGGCCATCTTATAGGGGGTTGTTATGAGTCGTGAAATTAAACTTCAGACCCCTCTCACCGACGCGGATGTAGAATCCCTGCGTATCGGGGACAGGGTCCTGCTTTCTGGTATCATCTATACCGCCAGGGACGCCGCACACAAGCGTCTGATAAATTTAATGGACGCGGGCAGCCCGCTTCCCTTCGATCTAAAAGGGGCCGTGATTTACTACGTCGGGCCGGCACCGGCACCACCGGGCAAACCTATTGGTTCCGCGGGCCCCACTACGAGTTACCGGATGGATCCCTTTGCCCCCCGTCTTATTGCGGCGGGTCTCAAGGGGATGATTGGCAAGGGAAGCCGCTCCCAGGAAGTTATCGAAGCCGTCAAAAGGTATAAGGCTATCTACTTCGGCGCCATTGGGGGCGCGGGGGCCCTGATTGCAAAAAGCATTGTCTCAAGTGAAATCATCGCCTATGAAGACCTTGGCCCGGAGGCCATCCGAAGGTTGGAAGTTAGGAACTTGCCCCTCTTTATCATAAATGATACCTTCGGCGGCGATCTCTATCAGGAAGGGATGGAACAGTATGCACAGGCCCCTTAGTGGGCTCAGGGTGTTCAGGCACTGCCTGCCTTTACCCAAATAGAAAAAGAAAATTGGACTGAAACCGAGGTTTGAGATGAAAATTCGTTTGTCACGAGAGAGGGTCGGGGGTGATTTTGTCAAAAAGGTCGAGATGATCAGCGGACAGGATCTCCTTCAATGTTATCAGTGTGGGAAATGCTCCGCGGGATGCCCTGCCGCGTTTGAAATGGATGTTCTCCCCTCCCAAGTCATCCGATTGGCCCAGATGGGGCAGGAAGAGGAACTTTCCCAGGTCAACAGCTACTGGATTTGTTTTTCATGCCAGACCTGCACCGTCCGGTGTCCCCGGGGAGTAGATATTGCCAAGATTATGGAGGCGCTGCGGCTGGTTACCCTGAGGCAGAAAAACAAAAACAAGGTGGAAGCAACCAACCTTCCACCGGAACTTTTATCAGAGCTTCCCCAGATTGCTATTGTAAGTAACCTGAGAAAGATGAGTGGATAAGGAAGGATTTCACATGAAGATTTCTTACTACCCGGGATGCACCCTGAAAACGAAGGCGAAAGACCTTGAAGATTCCGCAATGGCCGCAGCCAAGGTGTTGGGCATTGAGATGGAAGAGCTCCCCAGATGGAACTGTTGTGGCACCGTTTATTCCCTTTCATCAGATGATCTCGTTCACCAATTGGCCCCTATCAGAAACCTGATACGTACCAAGGAGCAGGGAAGCAGCCGAGTCGTTACCCTCTGTTCCATGTGTTATAATACCTTAAAGCGTGCCAACGAATTTTTCCTCGCAGATGAAGAAAAACGGGATCGTATCAATCGCTACCTGGATGAGGAAATTGATTACGAAGGGGATGTTACCGTGGTCCATCTGTTGGAGATCCTCCGGGATGAGATAGGGATGGACAAGATCAGGGCAGCCGTTAAAAAGCCCCTTACGGGTCTGAAAGTGGCTCCATACTATGGATGCATGCTTTTGCGCCCGGCCTCCATAGGAATCGATGATGTTGAACGCCCGACGGTTATGGAGGATGTACTACAAACCTTGGGCGCAGAGGTTATTGAAAGTCCCTACAAAACAGAGTGTTGCGGCGCCTACCAGACAGTGAACCGAAAGGATGTGGTGGCTGCCTGCGGTCACAACATCCTGACCTCTGCCCAGCAGAATGGGGCCGAGGTCATCGCCCTCAGTTGTCCCCTGTGTGACTTCAACCTTGACAACCGGCAAAGGGAAATCCAAGAGGTCTATAACGGTTTCCACCCCATGCCGGTCCTGTACTTTACGCAACTGATGGCTATCGCCTTTGGCCTTGATCCCGGGGTCTGCCGCTTCGAGCTTTCCTATAACGATCCCGTCCCCCTGTTGAAGTCGAAGGGACTGATTGCATGAGCCGCAATATTGAAACCAAGGCCCTCATTATTGGGGGTGGCGTGGCAGGTATCCAGGCGGCTTTGGATATCGCCGACGGGGGCTACCAGGTTATTCTGGTAGAACGGACGCCTTCCATTGGGGGGCATATGGTTCAACTTTCCGAGGTCTTTCCCACCCTGGACTGTCCCCAGTGTATTCTCACCCCCAAGATGGTCATGTGCGGGCAGCATCCAAACATTGACATCAAGGCCTATTGTGAAATCGAGTCGGTAACCGGAGAGGTAGGGAATTTTACGGTCAAGATACGCCACAAGGCAACCTATGTGGACTGGGATGCGTGCACAGGTTGCGGGCAGTGTGAGCAAAAGTGCCCTACCAAGGTTCCTTCTGAATTTGACCGGTGGCTTGATTTTGGCCCAAGAAAAGCTATCTACAGCCCATTTGCCCAGGCGGTTCCCAATAAACGGGTCATTGATGCCGACCATTGCCTGAAACTGACGAAGGATAAATGCGGCATCTGCGCCAAGGTTTGCCCCACCCAGGCGATTCGCTACGATCAGAAAGACTGGTTCGAGGAGGTCAAGGTTGGGGCTATTATCGTTGCCACAGGCTACGAGCTTTACAAAAAGGAGAACCTGACCGAATATGCTACCGATCCGGATGTCATTGACGGGCTTGAATTCGAGCGAATCTTATGCCCTTCAGGCCCCACAGCCGGGGTTGTCAAAAGACCCTCGGACAGCAAAGAACCCCTGGACGTTGTTTTTGTCCAGTGTGCTGGATCGCGGGATCCCGATAAACACCTTCCCTACTGCAGTCGTGTGTGTTGCATGTACTGCTGTAAGATGGCGATGCTTTATAAACACGCTGTTCCTGACGGGCAGGCCTATATCTTCTATATCGATGTCAGGACAGACGGCAAAGGATATGAGGAATTCTATCAGCGGGGGGTGGAAGAGGACCGCATTGTCTACCTCCGTGGAAAGGTCTCCAAAATCTTCCGCCAGGGGGAGAAGATCGTTGTTTTTGGAATGGATACCCTTACAGGAAAGCGCGTTGAGGTGGAAGCTGATCTCGTGGTTCTTGCCATGGCCATGATTCCCGATCCTGCGGGGGAAAAGGTGAGAAAGATCTTGAACCTGAAAACCGACGATTATGGGTTTATCACGGAAGCACACGCGAAGCTTCACCCTGTGGAGACAGGGATTGACGGAATCTTTGTCGCTGGAACTGCCCAGGCGCCCAAAGACATCCCCGAAACGGTTGCCCAGGCCGGAGGCGCCGCCAGCAAGGTTCTGTCACTCTTCTCCGGGTATGAGAGAGGCAAGGCATCTAAAGCGGAGGAGTTGGCAGGATGAAACCTCGCATCGGTGTATTTGTCTGCCACTGTGGACTAAACATTGCGGCAAGCGTTGATGTCAGCGAGGTTACCAAGGCTATCAGGGATTATCCGGGCGTTGTCTATGCCCAGGACTATATCTATATGTGCTCCGATCCGGGGCAGGCCCTGGTAAGAAAGGCCATCAGGGAAAAGAACCTAACCGGTCTGGTCATGAGCAACTGTTCCCCTTCCCTGCATGAACGGACCTTCCGAAACCTGGCCGCGTCGGAGGGGCTGAATCCTTACCTGGTTGAGGTTGCCAACATACGGGAGTATTGCAGTTGGCCCCACCAGGGAGATAAGGAAACCGCTACCAAGAAGGCCCTCACCATCATCAAGGCAACCATCGAACGCGTCAAACGGAACCAGGCCCTGATACCTCTTGTGGTACCCTTGCAGAAACGTGTCCTGATCCTTGGGGGTGGGGTAGCCGGGATGCAGACCGCCCTTGACATTGCCGAGGGGGGATACCCCGTGACCATCCTGGAAAAGGAGGCCTACCTGGGAGGTCATGTCCGGCAGTTAGATCGCACCTTTGTAACGATGGATTCTGCTCAGGACCTCGCGGGAGAAATGATCGACCGGACGCTCAACCAGCCAAATATTGAGGTACTGACGACTGCGGAGATCGGAGGGATCAGCGGGTATGTGGGAAATTTCGAGGTTCAGATTCGGCAACAGGTGTCATGGGTGGACCCCGAACGATGCAATGGATGCGAGGCCTGTATCGCAGCCTGCCCGGTCGAAGTCCCATCGACCTTCGACCGAGGGCTTGTGACGAAAAAGGCCATCGACTGGACACCCGGTGAGCGGCCCGGCGAAAAGAGGATTTTTCTTGACCACCAAGCCTGCGTGCGCGTGACCCGCCAGGAGAGTTGCACAGCCTGTCAGGAGGCCTGTGAAAAAGGGGCTATTTCCTACCCTGAAGACCGGTTGATTGAACAGACCTATGGGGCTATCGTGGTGGCTACGGGACACGACCTTTACCAGAAGTCTGCCTTGACAGAATACGCAACGGACCCTGATGTCCTGGATGCCCTCCAGTTCGAGAGGCTGCTGTCAGAAAACGGGCCTACCGG
>JALTEW010000388.1 GCA_027073795.1 bacterium
CGATTTCACCTCCCTCAAGATAAAACGCCGCGTTGTAAAACTTGAAATCAGGTGTTTCTTCCACTGCCCCGATAACTATGGAAACCCGCTTACTGTATTCAATGAGTTTTTGCAGGATGGCGCTTTCCCGTGAAATGGCCACTGATGCCACAATATCCTTGATGAAATATCCCGTAAGCGTCAATTCCGGAAAGATAAGCAGATCAATCCGATCACGGATGGCCTGTTCGATGATGCGCTCGCATTTTTCCAGGTTTCTCTCAAGATTCCCCAGTGTCGGGCTGATTTGAGCAAGTGCTACTGAAAATTTCATGGCATTGTCCTTTTAGTTTATAATACTAAATAATTTGTCGATGGGCAATCCTTACTTGAGCCATTTGATTGATAAGCCCAAGTTCTTCAACTGAAGTAAGATTTATGATACACCCAAAGTGAAAGTTTAAAAAGAAGGGGAAAAAAGCGAAGGGATGGTTTTTGTCAAGATTCTCCTGCCGATTTTTATCGTCATCAGCCTGGGGATGTTCTTTGAAAAGATTAAATACCCCAACTTCGAAGCGATTTCCGATCTGACCCTCTACTTCTTCGCGCCTTGCTTGGCATTAAAAAAGAAAATAAAAATTGATATGATTAAAAACACAGGGTGATCAATCCTCAGGGAGGAACCATGAAGATACGGGTAAAGCTGTTTGCCACCTTCCAGAAACACCTGCCACGGGGGGTAGGGCTGGACGGCGTTGAGATTGATGTCAAGGAGGGAACAACCCTCAAGGATATCTATCATCTCTTCAAGTTACCTGAAAAAACCCCCAAAATTACCTTGGTGGAGGGGAAACATCAGAAGGAAAACTATCAGGTCACGGAAGGTGAGACCATCAGCATCTTCCCACCCATTGCCGGGGGATAGGTTTCACAAACGCCACCTTCAAACAGAGACTATTTGGGGGAAAGTTCTTCCTTCAACTGCCTGATTTCCTCTTCCAGCTCCTCAATCCTCTGAATCTGGTTGGGACGGATGGAGTGGGCCGGCAGACTTGTCTCAAGGTCTTCCAGAAGCTTTTCCTTCTCTTCAAGCTCCTTTTGAAGCCGCTCGCGATCGGTAGATGGTGTATTCATAGCCGCTCCTGGCGTCTTTAACAGACAAAAAGTTTTTTTCCAATAAGTTGTTCACCTCTTCTGGGGTTCCCGCTTTAAGGGCATCTCCCACGAGTTCCTGTGCCTCCTTTTGGGTTACCGAACGTAAAACACGCTTGACTTCTGGAATGGAAAGGGACTTCATACTCAAATCCCTGATCCCGCAACCCAACAGTAAAACGGCATAGATGGGATCCCCAGCAATCTCACCACAGACGGAGCAGGGTTTTCCCGCCTCAGTACAAACATCTGCCACCCGCTTAATAAGCCAGAGGATAGACGGGTTATAGGGCCGGTAAAAATCCGAAACCTTTTCGTTATCACGGTCCACCGCCAGCGTATACTGAACGAGGTCATTCGTCCCGATGCTGAAAAAATCTGTCTCCTTGATGAGCTTATCCGCGAGAATCGCCGCGGAAGGAACCTCTATCATCACGCCGCTCTTAATACTTTCGTCGTATGGAATGCCGCGCAACATCAATTCATGTTTCACTTCCGCGAATATCTGGTTAACCGCCCGCAACTCCTCCAGGCTGGAAATCATGGGATACAGAACACGAATCTTGCCATATGCACTGGCTCGTAAAATTGCCCTCAGTTGAACCTTGAAAACATCCACCTCCTCCAGGGAAATTCGAATGGAACGCCACCCCAGAAATGGATTAACCTCCCGTTTAATCTTCTGGAAGGGGAGAAACTTGTCCCCCCCAAGGTCCAGTGTTCGGATCGTCGCCTCTCTTCCCTTTAACGCCTCCGCAACGGTTCGGTAGATGCGGAACTGTTCTTCCTCGTTCAACAGCCGCTCACTTAAAAGAAAGGGGAGTTCCGTCCGAAAAAGTCCTACACCTTCCGCACCGTATTTAATCGCCACTCCGACATCCGGAGCCTTCACGATATTGGAAAAAAGGTGAAAGGGCACGTTATCCCCTGTCACCGAGGGAAGCTGAGAAATCTTTTCCAGCTCCTTGCGGTAAGCGGCATAATCTTCCTGTATCTTCTTGTATTCCTTGACAACAGAACTCTTCGGATTGATAAAGACAAGGCCAAGGTTTCCATCGACAATAATCCGGTCATTGGTTCTTACACGCCGAAGGATATTTTCCACCCCGACGACAGTAGGTACCCCCATGGAGCGTGCCAGAATAGCGGCATGTGAGGTTTCACCCCCCACCTCCGTCACCATCCCCTTGATTTTCCTGGGATCGAAATGAATCGTATCAGACGGGGTCAAATCGTGCGCGAAGACAACCCCCCGTTTATTAAACAAAACCTTTCTTGTATCCAGCTGCAAAAGTCGGTGTATGACACGTTTTCCAATATCTTCGATATCCTTGCCACGCTCACGGAGATAATTATCCTCAATGGTCTTGAATTTTTCCATGAAGGCCTTGATGCCGCGCAAGATGATAAACTCGGCATTGAGATTTTCCTCCTTGACCATCTTCGGGACTTCTTTCTGGAAGAAAGGGTCATCTGCGATCATCATGTGACTTTTGATAATCTCTGCCTCTTCGTCCCCGATATCCCTCCGAATCCGATGTTCGCTTTCTTCAAGTTGACGTTTAACCTCCTCAAGCGCCTCACGATAGCGGACAATCTCCCGCTCCACCTCCCCTGATTTCAGGCGATAGGGAATAATCTCTGCCAGCTCGCTGATATAGATATCCGCCTTGCCAAAGGCAATCCCTTCAGAAACAGGAAGGCCCTTGTACATATTTTCTGAAACGCTGGTTCTCTTTTCGTCCTTTTTTAATCGGTAAGGTGCCATAATATCCTCAAAGCCTTGTTAAGATTTCCGGCCCGTTTTCGGTAATCACTATCGTATTCTCAAAGTGAGCTGAACGTTTCCCGTCGGCAGTGACCACAGTCCACCCATCCTTGAGAACCTTGACCTGCCATGTTCCTTCATTGACCATGGGCTCAATGGCAATGGCCATCCCCTCTTCTAACTTCGGCCCCTGGTGAGGGGGGCCGTAATTCGGTACCTGCGGTTCTTCATGAAGTTGCCGGCCAATCCCATGGCCCACAAAATCTCTCACGACGGAAAACCCTGCCGCCTCAACATGTTCCTGCACGGCATGGGAAATATCATACAACCGGTTGCCTGGCACCGCTTGCTCAATCCCTTTGTAGAGAGCTGCCTCTGTCACTTCCATCAATTTCAAGGACGTCTCATCCACTTTTCCCACAGCGAATGTCCTGGCCGCGTCCCCATAAAACCCGTCCATAACCACACCCAGGTCAATCCCAATAATGTCGCCCTCCCTTAAGTGTCTGTTGCTTGGGATACCATGAACAACTTCCTCGTTGATAGACGCACAAATGGTCGCGGGATATCCGTGATACCCTTTAAAAGCCGGTTTACCGCCCCTTTTAATAATGAACGCTTCCGCCTTGGTATCAAGTTCTTTCGTCGTCACCCCTGGACGGACCAACTTCCTCATATAATCCAGAAGCTCCGCCACAACCCTGTTGGGTTTTCTCATATGTGCTATTTCACTTTCCGACTTAATGATTATCATCTTCATCTCCCGAGGCCGACGGATCAGGTATACACCCCCGCCAACCCTTGCTTCCCGCAAGCTTACTGTTGTATTTTACAGCTTCTGAATCTTTGAAATCGCTGCCTCAAAATGGGGTGTACACGCCTCAAAGTGAGAGACCACCTTTCTCAGGTCTTCTGCGATATCGCTGAGCCCTGCCTCTTCACAAAGTGCGACCCATCTCTTGTGTTCAGTAACATGTTCCAGGTTATGCTCCAGTAGGTGTGGTAACAAGTGCTTCAATTTTTCAGTATTTTTATTCATGATTTTTCACTTCTCCCAATAATTTTTCACGCATCCAACTTTTTCAATACCGCGTAATGTTTCATAAAGTCCAATTCCTCAATCTCGTAACCGTCAATCTCCTTTTCATCACCTAGGATATCCATGATCACGATTTTTCCATCTTTAACCGTTACATGGGCAGCATCTTCCATGATAATCTTTCCTTGATCGATTGTCCCATCATACATTGTAGACAGACACATATGTTTCCCTCCTTTTATGCCTATTTATAGGCGATTCCCTTCTTCTCTTCAACAAACTGTTGCGCCGAGAAAGCGGCGGCGGCCCCTTCTCCGCACGCCGTAACGACCTGACGAAGGGCCTTCTTTCTCACATCCCCACAGGCGTACACCCCCTTCTGAGACGTTGCCATATCGTTATCCGTAATGATGTAACCCTTCTCGTTCACCTCGACTTTTCCCTTGAGGAACTGACTGTTGGGAATGTTCCCCACGTAAATGAATACCCCTTTACAGGGTCGTTCACTTATCTCTCCCGTCTTAACATTTTTCAGACGAACCCCTTCCACGAACTGTTCCCCAGTGATTTCTTCGACCACCGTATCCCAGATAAAGTCCATACGGTCATTCTGAAAGGCTCTTTCCTGAATGGCCTTGGCGGCTCGAAGGCGATTCCGCCGGTGCACCACGTGAACCTTTCTCGCAAACTTTGTCAGGAATATGCCCTCTTCCACTGCCGCGTCACCGCCGCCGATAACAACCAGTTCTTCATCTCTAAAAAAGGCTCCATCACACGTAGCACAGTAGGAAACACCTTTCCCGCGCAATTTTTCCTCTCCGGGCACACCGAGCTTTGCCACAGTCGCTCCTGAGGCGATAATCACGGCATGGGCCGAATAGGTTCCAGCCTGTCCCACAACCGAAAAACCATCTTTTAGGATTTCCAGATCCACTGCCTCATCCGTTTCAATCTCCAGCCCAAAGCGCATGGCCTGGTCTTTCATCGCCATCATCAACTGCGGTCCCGAAACGCCTTCCTGAAATCCGGGGTAGTTGTCAATCCAGTGGGTTGTTGCCGCCTGTCCGCCAGGCAACAGCTTCTCAAGAAGCAGGGTTTTCAATGCCCCGCGGGCGGTATAAAGTCCCGCCGTCAGACCACCAGGTCCTCCACCAACGATCACAACATCATAATCCATTCCAAAACCTCCTCACTCTTCCATACCTTTTCTGCTCAAAAATATAAGTTTGAAATACCGAACAATCAAGATAATTCCTAGTTTATTTTTTATGGCCTCCTTCAGATAACCTCTAAGGTTTTAAAAAGGTGCAGGGCGTTCTCACGACATATTCCCCGAACTATTTTCTCGTCCTTCACGGTTTCCCTTACCTGCTGGTAGTAACGCTGAGGCTGTATCAGTGGAAAGTCCGACCCCATCAAGATTCGCTCATACCCAATCACCTGTCCGGCAATATTAAATATCTCCGGCTGGTAGAGATAGGGCGAAGCGGCTGTGTCGTAATAGACATGGCAAAAAAGGGCTTTCAACTCCTTCATCAGTTCGTAAAAAAGGATGCCACCCCCCCAGTGGGCCAGAATGATGGTGTTGTCCGGAAAATTCTGCACCAAGAGCTCTATCTCTCTGATATTTTTCATGCTTTTACCGGGATAAGCATGGCCCACCGGCTCATTGGTGTGAATCAGAAACGGCAGGTTAGCCTCTTTCAGGATTTCCATAACAGGGCGAAGACGGCTGATAATTTCTGCATCGATGATTCTGTCATAAAAGGCGATCTCGCCCACACCCTTCGCACCCTTTTTAATGCATCGCTCCGTTTCTTCAGCCGCCCCGGGAGCCAAAGGGTTAAAACAAGCAAAGGGAATCAAGCGGTCCGGAAACCTTGTGGCGACATTCAGGATATAATCGTTGTGGTCCCGGTTGATTCCCTGGTCTGTCCAGGGAAATCCGAAAACAACGGAGAGAGCCACTTCCTGTTCGTCCATGGAGGTAATCATTTCATCTCCCGTGACCATTCTTGCCTTCTCATTTCCATAAATATCCCGGAAGACATCATCCCTCTTTATGTACTTTCCCCTGTTCTGCTGAACCCAGTCTGGAAAGAGATGGGTGTGGACATCTACCATCCATGGGGCGCTCATGATATCCTCCCCTTCGTAAACCCATACCACCCCAGCTTTTCTCCCAGGGCACGGTAATCATGAGCTCCCGGGCAGTAGGCTATGGGGGTAAAGTTTTCTAGAGATATCTTTCCCTTCTCATCCAGAATGTTTTCATCATGGT
>JALTEW010000389.1 GCA_027073795.1 bacterium
ATTTTTTTAATTTTTTTCCTTTGTTTAAGAACTTGGAAAAATCAACAATTCCTGTGACACCATCCTCAAATGTTACTTCAATTTTATATTCGCCTTTATAGATTGCAGAGACTACATCTTTAAGCATGACTTTCACCTCCCTTATTTTAAAGGCTCAATTTTTTTAGGAGTTTGGTTATTTCTCGCTAATTCCCAATTTTGCAAAAGTTCGTTCTTGTGCTGAGCAGCCCATTCAATTACAAGACCCAACGCACGGGGCGAAAGATGACCTTCAAGAATCCTGAGGGACTCAATTTCTATGGCCACTTTTTCTGCGCCATATCGAGCATGGAAATGAGGGGGATTATGATCTCCGAAAAACATAGCAACTATTATACCATAAAATCGGCTTATTTCAGGCATGCTTAACTCCAGTTAAATCTACATAGAATCATTATAATCTCTCTTTTATTTGCGTCTTGGCGCCTTCGCGTGAGCATATGTTTTGACTTGTTCCTTTCTGTTTTCACGCAAAGCCGCGAAGACCGCAAAAGGAAACAAAAAAACTAAAAAAACAACCATTTCGCGTGAGGCCTTAAAATTCTTTCGAAATCACACTTAACAACTTAAAACCTAATCACTTAAAACACTTCACGCTTCACGCCTGACGCTTAACGTCTCTCAACCTTTAACTCAGTCCTCAGTCCTCAGTTTACCCTGTTGAACTGGGTCCCCTCTGGGGGTTCAACCGGGGTCCTCATCACTCATTAGGATTCCTTCAACCCCAGCACGTCCTGCATATCGTATAACCCGTTGGGTTGGTGGACCAGCCAGAGGGCCGCACGAATCGCCCCGCGGGCAAAGTTGTCCCGGCTCATGGCCCGGTGGGTCAATTCAATCCGCTCTCCTGTACCGATAAAGAAGACGGTATGCTCTCCCACGATATCCCCGCCTCGGATAACCTGCATCCCAATCTCTTCCTTCGTGCGCGCGCCAACCATTCCCTTACGGCCATAGACACCTACCGCGCTCAAGTCCCTTCCCAGGGCATTGGCTACCTGTTGTCCCAGTTTCATGGCGGTTCCTGACGGGGCATCCTTTTTCTGGTTATGATGCGCCTCAAGAATTTCAACATCGAAGTCATTCCCAAGGGTTTTGGCCACATCATAGGCGAGTTTGAACAATAGGTTCACGCCCACGCTCATATTGGGGGCGACCAGGCACCGTCCATTCCCAGCAAGTTTTCGAACCTTTTCCATGTGATTCTCGTCAAAACCCGTGGTTCCCACGACAATGGCCTTGGATGCTCCCATCACCATTTCAATGTGCCGCAAGGCACTATCGATGTGGGTGAAGTCGATCACCACATCTCCCTTGTCAAGGACCTTCGAAAGGTTATCCACAACGGGTACTCCCAAGGTTCCAAGCCCCAGGGATTCGCCAATATCCTTCCCAAGAAGAGGATGGCCGGGGCGCTCAACAGCCCCTACAAGGGTTATCTCTTCCATCTTGGAAAGAAGGGTAATGATTCTTCCCCCCATTCGTCCCCCAGCACCGCAAACGATGGCTGAAATCATGGCATCTCTCCCCTAAATTAAACTCGTGCTAAAATAGCGCTCCGCGCGGTCAGGCAGAACCGTGACGATATTTCCATCCAAATGTTTGCCCAATTCAATCGCGGCCCAGATGTTGGCCCCGGAAGAGGTTCCCGCCAGCAATCCTTCCTCCCTTGCGAGGCGCCGCGTGGTTTCAATGGCATCCTCGTCGGAAACAGTGATGACCTCACCGATGATGGAAAC
>JALTEW010000390.1 GCA_027073795.1 bacterium
GAAAGCGTTGGAACGGAGAAGCAAAAGTAATGTGGGCAGGTCTTCAACTATCTGCCATGCCATTTTACCAGACGGCCCACATCCAGGTTTCGGAAGGGCCGATGGAATTGGGCGTCCAGATTGAAGGGGAAAGGGAAACGGTACAGGCATTGTGCAAACAGGTTCCTGAGATAGCGCATAACCTTTTATCAGAGGTATCGGCTTTTCAACCCCTTTTGCGATTGAAGGGATGTGAACTGACGGTGAAAGCGAGATGGCCGCAGGTAATTCAACGGATGATACAGGCAGTACAGTATGTGGATGCTGAAACCCTTACCCCCATGGCTGCGGTGGCGGGAGCCATCTCTGACGAAGTTCTCACCCGTATTCTGGAAGGTTCAGGCGAACAAGTGGCAAAAGTCATTGTGAATAATGGAGGGGACATGGCGGTTTATTCCCATCATATGCCTGTTCGGATAGGAATCCGGGGGGTAGGGATGCCCAACTGCGAGAAGATGGTGATTCCTGAGAAGGAGGTGCCTTACGGGGTTGCCACCAGCGGATGGCGGGGGAGGAGTTTCAGCCAGGGAATTGCGGACGCTGTTGTTGTGGTAGCCCCCTGTGGAGCAGTAGCAGATGCGGCAGCCACCCATATCGGGAACCAGATAAAAGATGAGAAGCTGAGAACTGTCAGGCAGAGAAGGGCCTTTGAGCTGGACCCGGAGACTGATATTCCTGATCTTCAGGTAACCGTGTCCTGTGGGTCTCTGAAAAGGAGTGAGAAGCTACAGGCGCTGAAAAATGGCCTGAAAGCGGCAAAATCTCTCTTTGAAAAAGGGCTGATCTCTAAGGTAGCATTATACCTTCAGGGGGAACATGTAGGTTTTGGTGGATTTTGGTAATAGGAAGAGGTAAGAGATGGAAAGTTAAAAGGAGAGTAAAAAAGATAGCAACAGGTAACACGTTGTAAGCTCAAGGGTGAAAGGCATGTTGGAAAAAGTAAACTCTGTGTCTTTGGGACCCTCGCGTGAAATATGCTTATCATTTGAATGTGACGGAGAAACCGTCGAGTAACCCTTTAATGGAAAGGAGGTACGTAATGGAAATACGGAAGATGGTAACGGTTGTGGAAGAGGTTCGGGAGGAAATGGGGAAAAAGGTAGACCCCCCCCACCGAAAAGCAGCGGCAATTGCTGTTCTTAAAAATCCCTTTGCCGGAAAATACCAGGAGGATCTCTCGGAGCTGATGGACGTTGGAGAACAACTTGGCGGGATGTTGGGCGAGCTGGCGCTAAAGGCCCTGGGAATTCCCAAAGAAAAAGCAGAAAGCTATGGAAAGGGAGCCATCGTGGGCCTGAAGGGAGAATTGGAACATGCAGCGGCCATCCTGCATCCAAAGCTGGGGAAACCCTTTCGCGAGGCCCTTGGGGGTGGCAAGGCCCTTATCCCCTCGGCAAAGAAAATGGGCGGCCCTGGAACAACCCTGGATATCCCTTTGCATTTCAAGGACGCCGCATTTGTCAGATCCCATTTTGATGCGATGGAGATAAGGATTGTGGATGCCCCAAGAGAAGATGAAATCATGATTGCTCTTGTTGTTACCGATTCCGGGCGTCCCTTGGCCAGGGTTGGCGGCTTGAAAAAGGAAGAAGCAAAGTGTGAGGATGGTCTGAGATAACAACAGTGCCTCCGGAAAGGTTTACCTTTCCGGAGGCTTTTATTCTAATTCATCATCTATCTACCCTGTAAAAATTACCCGTCTAACTTTCAATAATATAAAAGCAATTCCAC
>JALTEW010000391.1 GCA_027073795.1 bacterium
GAGGCACGCTCAGTATCGATCTAAGGCCTTGGTTTGATTTATATAGGGCATGCACAGGTGTAGACATTTCCTATGAAGAGTTCACAAAAATCGGAGAAAGAATTGTAAATCTTGAACGTGCATATATCGTTAGAGAGGGATTTAGAAGAATCCATGATACTATCCCGAGAAGAATGATAGAAGAGCCCATTTTAGATAGACATATCCCCCCTATAGGGTCTAATCTGCAGACTATGTTAGATGATTATTATAAAATTAGGGGGTGGGATGTTCAAACAGCCATACCCAAAAAAGAAAAATTAGAAGGGTTAGATTTGAATTTTGTTGCAAGCGATATGGCAAGGTTAGAGACGGAAAATGGAAACATTACGAAGTAATAGCAAAAATCGTAACAAGTTATATGTTTACCTAAAATATGCAGGACACATAGCCTTTTTAGCGGGTAAACCCCGTGAGGCTTTCCCTGTCGATAAAGGGGATAAGATATCTGACTTACTTTTAAAATTAGACAAATATTATCCGGGCATAAAGGAAATTTTTATGCCTTCAGGAGGAATTTTCAACTCTAAAACCGGGATATTTATTCGCAGAATAAATCAGCCAACTTTCAGCGTTATGGATAAAAACGAGAAAATTGTTGAAGGAGATATTATAACATTATGGTAGTCGAAAATCTTTCATTAGAGAAAGGGTTGAATGAAATTTTCGAAGGGAAAATTTGCCTCAATTTTACTTCTTTATTGACTTTAACCCCCTCTTCCCTATAATAAAACTATGGCTACACCAACTGTAAAAAGTGCTTCTTCCTCCTTACCTGAGGGCCGCTATTTTTTCTCTGGGAATGAAGCGGTGGCGGAAGGGGCCCTATCAGCGGGGTGCCGGTTCTATGGGGGGTATCCCATCACCCCGTCCAGCGAGATCATGGAAAGGATCGCCGCCCGGATGCCGGAGTTTGGGGGGGTCTTCATCCAGATGGAGGATGAAATTGCCTCGATCGCGTCGGTTGTCGGGGCATCCTGGGCGGGTGCCAAGGCCATGACAGCCACCTCCGGACCCGGGATCAGCCTGATGCAGGAAGGGATAGGGTATGCTGCCTTTACGGAAACTCCCTGTGTTATTGTTGACATTCAGCGTGCCGGGCCCTCCACCGGGCAGGCCACCAAGGTGGCCAGCGGTGATCTCATGCAGGCCAAGTGGGGTTCACACGGAGACTACCTTCCCATTGTCCTGTCGCCTTGGTCGGTTCAGGAGTTGTTTGACCTGACCATCCGTGCCTTCAATCTGGCGGAGCGTTTCAGAACCCCGGTTTACCTCATGGGGGAAGAGGCCACCGCCCACCTGAGGGAAAGCATCCGCATCCCTGATCAAGTCGAAATCTATGAAAGAGACCGGGGAGTGGGAGACCCCTTTGGTACCGATGAACCGGATGGCGTTCCTCCCATGCCCGCCTTCGGGGACGGGCAAAAACTACTCGTGACCGGCTCGACCCACGACAGGCGAGGCTTTCGAAAAACAGATGACCCGGAGACCCATCGCATCCTTGTGGAGCGTCTCCACAAAAAGATTCTTTCCCACGCGGATGAGATTATTCGCACGGAATCTTATCATCTTGAAGACGCCAAAATCGGTGTTGTGGCCTACGGATTCACCGCCCGAAGCGCCCTTTTTTCCGTTGAGAAATTAAGGAAAGAGGGGATCCCTGTGGGGTTGCTTCGCTTTCAAACCATCTGGCCCTTTCCCTATGACGCCATTGAAGCCC
>JALTEW010000392.1 GCA_027073795.1 bacterium
ATTTCAGAAAGGAACGTTGGAAGGATATGGGACGTAATTCATCTGGTTTCCGGTTGTCACGGCGCATCAGTCTTTCTCTCCGGCAACAGGTGGCAAAAAAGGTGGAAAGTAAAAGGGGTGAAGAAAGGCAAGGGGCAAGGGACGAGAGGCAAAAGGCTAAACACAAAAACTCCATGTCTTTGTGCCTTGATGTGGAGCACTGTTCTTAAATTAAAGAAATAGAGCAACATTTTTTTATGCCCTCGATTTATGAAAAACTCTCGATGGCCCTTTTGAACCCATCCAGCGACCTCTCGATGGCGCTGTCCTTGACGCAGTAAGCAAGCCGAAAATATCCAGGGGTGCCGAAACCGGATCCGGGAACAGCCAGAATGTCAAACTTTTTGAGATGGTTGACAAAAGCCACATCATCCCCGCCGGGTGCCTTGGGAAAGAGATAGAAAGCCCCCATGGGTTTGACGATTTCGTAGCCGAAGGAAACAAGGGCGGGGTAAAACAGGTCCCGCTTTTTATGGTATCCCGCCACATCCGCTGGTTCGTCCTGGAGCTCCGCCACCACACGTTGCATCAGCGCGGGAGCGTTGACATATCCGAGGATGCGATTTGTGAAATTCGCGGCGGTAGAAAGAGCCTGAGCATCGGTCGATTCGGGGTGAATGGCGATATAACCGATGCGTTCACCCGGGATAGATAGGTCTTTGGAATGCGACGTGATGAGGATGGTGTCCTCATAATAGACAGAAGGATAGGGAACCTTGGTGTTTTCAAAGACGATCTTTCGATAAGGTTCGTCTGAAATCAAGTAGATGGGATGACCGATTTCTTCAGAAGCCTGATGCAGTGTTTCTGCAAGGGCCTTAATGGTTTCTTCCGAATAGATCACCCCCGTAGGATTGTTGGGAGAGTTGATAATCATGGCTTTTGTCTTCTCGGTGATGGCGGCTTTCAGCATGTCAAGGTCAGGGAGGAAGGCGTCGGTGGTCGGCACAGGTTTTAAGGTTCCACCAAAGTTGTCTGCGTAAACGCGGTACTCCACGAAGAAGGGGGCAAAGGTCAGAATCTCATCCCCGGTGTCCATCAGGGCCTTAAGGATGACGTTGAGGCCTCCGGCGGCCCCAACTGTCATGACGATCTGGTTTGCCGTGTACGCAATCCCGGTTTGTCTGGTGAGGTATGCAGCAATCTTTTCCCTGACCCATGGGATACCACTGTTGGGCATGTAGGCATGGCTCCCGGGCGTGTCATCAGCCGCCAGGACTTTGAGTCGTCGTTTAAAAGATTCGGGCGGCTCGGTAATGGGATTGCCCAGCGTAAAGTCATAAACATTCTCTTCGCCTTTTTGTTTTTTCAGCATAGCCCCTTCCTCAAACATCTTGCGGATCCAGGATGATGCCTCCATCGCCTTTGAAATCTTTGTCGAGATTGCCATTACTCCCTCCTTGATCTGTTTGCTTTATTCTGTGCGAAAAGGTACTTTCCCAAAAACATTTTCACGGCTTAAACTCGAGGCCCTTCCCCTTACCGTTTAGGCTTGGCTTTCTGCAAGTACGCCAACAAAAAAGAATAATTTCAAACTCACGCTAAAAAAGGCCACACCGATGTAATTCCCTTTCGAATTTGGTTGGTTTTAACATATGAGTTTTTCCCGTGTCAAGGAAGAGTAGCCTCGTAGAGATTTAGACGCCTTTTACGATCTCCTTTTACGCATAACGATCGGAAATGAGATGATTTTCCCCTTTGTAATAATTTCTGCTCGAACGCTTTATCCCTCGCACATCAGAAAGGCACGGTAAAAACAATGAATGAACCTATTGAAGAAGGGAAGGCGCCTCAGTTTTCACAACACAAAATGACTCACTTTTAAGGGATCGTTGGCTCATATATTTCGGAGGATATTTTTTACCATTCTACCCACCCTCGAGAGGTCTTTTTCATTAGGTCTTCCCCGAATATCTCCCAATGGTCCCTGTGTCGAAAGAATCTCGTTTCCTTTTAACTCTCCCACGATGTACCATTCTGCCAGCACCGTGAACCTTAAATGCTCAAAAAACTGCTCCATATATTTCATGGCGGGGATAGCCTCCCTTTTACCTGTATGCGGACCTGAGTATGTGCAGTAACAAATGGCATATTTGCCCGGTATCTTGGGAGAGGAAGGGAGAATATCCCCTCGCTTGCCATGAACCGAAAGCTGGGAATGGGCAAATTTGAGCACGGGCTTGGCAGGAAGGAGCTCGATGACCGGTGTTCCAAGAAATACCAGGTCGTAATCGTAGAGTTCAATCCCCGTTTTTTCCGTGACCTTCACAACCTCCGGTGTCAATCCTTCAAGTGCTAAAGTTTCCGCAATTCTTTCCGTGACCTTTTTTGTGTTTCCGGTAAATGACTGGTAGAGAATCAGCGTTTTCATACAGTTCCCCTTTCAATATGCATCCCCCTGCCTTCCAGAACAAAATAGGAGTCACCCGAACAAGAAAGACAAATGGGTTTCCCATCTCTTAACCGCCCCCGTGATTCCATGAAGGCCTCCCCGCATTCAGCGCATATGAGAGAGGGGTGGATTGGCGCGTGACCCGGCAAAGAGACAGTCACGTCTTGAACGTCAAACTGTTCTTCATCCGGAATCTCCAACTGCCTGAACGATAACTCCTCCCAAACGTCCTTCAACCGTTGCATCTCCTCGGGAGTGCCCTTCTGACGCCGGCGTATGAACCGATCGAACAGATCTTGGGCCTCGGGGTTCTCTTTCGTCATGGACTCAGGATATCCGGCCTTTAAGGAAACCCGGATTCCCTTCCCGCTTCGGAACGCTAATGTCATAGCTGTCTTTCCTACATCCTTGAAAATAAGGGCGTTATTGCCAAAGGTGCATCCGGTCGTCATCTGAACCCCGTCGGAAAAGCAGTTGTTGGTCTCCACGATGGCCAAGGTATCCTCATCGATCCCTTCCGTAAAGGCATTCAGCCTTTTAAGGGCGATGACAGAGGCCTTAACGCCGAGTGCCACGAAGGGGCAGAAATGCCCATGAAGTTCACCAACCTTCAACAGCAGCCACCGTAAATCCCCTTCTTCAATCTTCTGCTGAATTTCCTTTCTTGGATTTGTGCTCATTTTAAATCCTCCTAATAATCAAATTTCAACCCAGCAAACAACATCCTGTGTGGCATGGGGTAGCCATAGGTTTCCTCGTACCGTTCATCAAACAGGTTATTGCACCCCGCTATGATATACCCTTTTATCTTTTTTTTCAGCAGGGGATATCGGAGATAAACGTCAACAACATGATAGGCACCCATCTTTCCCAGAGTGCATGCGCCAAAAGGGCACCCTGACCCCAGAGGCTTGAAATTTCTGGAATTGACCGGGATTGCCCGATCATCCACCCATCGATACGTCACTTTGAAAAGAGTATTATCTTTCTTTGCGTATTGGATTCCAAGATTAAACTTCCACCTGGGAATTTCAGGCAGTTCATCCGTTAACCTATTACTCATATCCAGGATATCCCCTTTCTTTTTCGTCTTTTCGTATGTGGCATTGGCAAAACAGGAAAAATGTTTCATAAAACTGTAGGAAATATCTCCTTCCAACCCCCTGAAGGTTACTTGATCTATATTATAAACTACGCGACTTGGCTTATAGCCAAAAATGGTCCGGATATAATCGTCCACGTTGTAATAATATCCACGAATGGTCATGCTCAAACGGGGGATGGGTTTGGCCCTCACTCCGAACTCGTACTGCGCAGCATCTTCGTAAGTCAGGGCTTTTCTGGAAATGCCATGCCAGGATGGATTATATCCGGCATAATACCAGTAAAGCTCTGGAGCCGTGGGGAATCTTACGGCCCGCCCCACTGTAGAATAGATCTCGATACCGGAGAATGGATAGAGATAGATACCGAATTTTGGAGAAACAACTGTGTCTTTGATATCCCTTGTAGGTATTTGAAGGGCGGGATTTGTAGAGGCTGCTGCCTTGTAATAGTCAACCCTCATGCCCCCATAGAGTTCCAATTTTTCCCCGATACTCCAGAAATCTTGGGCAAACCCCCCATATCGCTTTATCAGGTTATGCTGGGCCGATCCATCTGTAGGGATTCTAACCAGATAAGCCGGATTAATAAGGGTATAGATCAAAGAACCATATCCCAAGTAGCTGCCTTCAAGTCCCGCCTTGAAGCGATGGGACCCAATGTTTTTTTCCCCCTTGGCCTGCCATCCCCATGATTTATCAGGATGGGTTTTTCGATGGATGATGCACTGCCCTGTATCTGCAGCGTAAAACCATTCCTCCCGATCCTCGGAATTAAAATAGACATCTGCATAAACATTCGCACCGAAAAGTTTCTTTGCAAACGAGGCATCTCCTACCAATCGCTTCTTGTTGTAATAGCTTCTATTCCCCCAGGTTTTATATGGATTATAAGCGGGACTTGTTTTGGGGAGGTCCGCCTTGAAAAAAAGCCCTGGGCCTGCAAGATACGTCCCGTCGCTGTCCGGCCATGAGGGAGTGTAAAAAACGCTGTCGGGACGATTATACATGGGGAAATTAAAATCACCATCCGTGTACCCAAGCCGGAAAGACAAATCTCCACCTTTTGGAAGGTAGAGAGAAAAATTTGTGTGAAAACCTTTGCGGTCAACCTCCGAATTCCGCAGAAATCCCTCTGTTCTCAAGTGATTTCCTGAGAATATAAATCCTATTCTATCATCTCTATAACTTACCCCTGCCGTTTCTTGGTAGGTGTTGTAGCGTTGCGCACCTCCCTGGACGCTGAAATGCAGTCCCTTTTGGGGTTTCCTGGGAATCAGACGAATAATACCTCCAAGAGTATTCCCATATTCAGCAGTTGCAGCCCCACGTACAACCTCCATGCTTTCAAGGTCATCAAGAGGAATCATACTCCAGTCCACATAATACCCCCCCATAACTCCCGTTCCATTCAAAGGTCGATCTCCCAGAAGGACCAGGTAACGTGATTCATCGAATCCTCGAAGCTTAACCATGCTCTGTTGTGGGGTCAGGAGAGACCGCTCGCGGACATCGATTCCTGAAAAGGTAGAAAGGATATCCCCGGGGAGTGCGGACATGGATGTACCGCTATCTGTAACCTTTTTGGCACTTTCTCGTATGTCCTTGAATTTTGATGCCTCCACAACAACTTTTTGTAATGTTTTGACTTCTTCTGCTTGAACAAGTCCACATGCGATTCCAAATAGCAGAAACCCTCCTAACACACCCGTAAAAATCTGACGCAACATACATGAACCTCCTTTTCCATTGTGTGATTATAAGGAGCTTCTGCTCCAGCGTCTTCGTGACGGAAATCCTGAAAAATCGAAACACAAAACGGGCTTCGGCCCTGGTATCTACACTTGCATCGGAGCTGGGTGGCGATGGGCCACGGGGGTCATTGATGGTGTAACCTTCTTGATACGTCCATTCTCCAGATAAAGAATCCTATCCGCTGCCTTCTGGGCGATGTATGGATCGTGTGTAATCAAGAGGAGAGACATTCCCCGCGTTTCCTGCAACGTCATGAGCAACCTTAAGATCTGTGCTGCAAAACTTGCATCCACGCCTGCTGTGGGTTCGTCCGCGATAATGATGAGAGGATCTATGACAAGGGCCCTTGCCAGAACGAGACGCTTCAGCTCTCCCCCGCTTAATGAATGGGCCATTCGTTCAAGAAACTCCTCAGTTACAGGCAATCCTACCTCTTCCAGGACCTTCTTGATCCTTACATTAAAAGGTTGGGGTTCCCCTATAATTTTAAGGGGTTCCTCAATTGTCTGTCGGACGGTAAAACGGGGGCTGATTGCCTCTTTCGGGTTTTGATGAATCAACTGCACCCTCCGCCGAAATACGCCTTCATCGAACTCGCTGACGATACTTCCTTTGTCTGGTTTCAACAACCTTGCCATCAAAGCTCCCAGTGTCGATTTACCTGCTCCAGTTGGCCCCATCAGGACCACTCCCTCCCCGCTGTGGATGGAGAGGGAAACATCCGTGATCACCTGGATTCTTTTCCTCTTCATCAGGAACATCTTGCTAAGAGAAACAGCTTTTAAGAGTGCAACAATGCCACCCCTGTGGCAGGCGATACGCCTTCCATCCACTTCCTTCAATTCCGGGG
>JALTEW010000393.1 GCA_027073795.1 bacterium
AAATGGAGCGGCTTATAAAAGCTATGGAAAAGGAGGTTGATAGATATGCCATTGATGAATATACCGATACGCATAGCGAGTTCCATGAGGCCTTCGTTTCAAAATGTGGGAATAAGATCCTTGCCACTTTAATAGGCAGTTTGAGAAAACGGTATGTACGGCCCAAGGTTACTTCTTACTATTTTAAACATAATATCAACGCTGCCGTAAGCAGCCATCTCAAAATCGTCGAGGTGCTGAGGCAGGGAGACCCACACTTGGTAGAAGAAACCGTAAAGAATCATATCATGATGGGCCTCGTCATAGATAAAAGACTCTGGGGGAAGTCAAAGAGGGAATAAAATGAAACAAAGGACCATATTAAAAATAAATGGTGAAGAACAGGAAGTATTTGTTAATCCTAATCAAACACTCCTTGAAGTTTTGAGAGATGAACTTCATCTGACCGGCGTCAAAGAAGGGTGCGGATTAGGGGAGTGCGGGGCTTGTACCGTGTTGATGGACGGAATACCTGTAAGGTCCTGCCTGGTCCTCGGATTGGAAGCAGAGGGTAAAGCGATTCTTACCGTAGAGGGTCTGGCGAATGGGGGTGATCTCCATCCTATCCAAAGGGCGTTTATTGATCATCATGCCTTTCAATGTGGCTTCTGTACGCCTGCCATGATCATGACAGCCAAGGCATTGCTGGAGAAAAATCCTGATCCCACGGAATCTGAGGTAATAAGGGCAATCTCTGGCAATATCTGCAGGTGCACAGGCTATAAGAGTATCGTCAGCGCCATAATGGGTGCCGCGAGGGAAATGAAAGGGTAGAGAAATGGCAAAAGAGGCAAGCAGTTACAAATACATTCAGAAGAGCCCCGTGAGAACCGATGGGGAGATGATTGTAACGGGGAGGGCCAAATATACGGTAGATGTTGATCTCCCGAACATGCTCTACGCTAAAATTCTTGGCAGTCCTTATGCGCATGCAAGAATCAAGGGAATAAATCTTGAAAGGGCAAGAACGCTTAAGGGGGTTAAGGCCGTTATCACAGGGAAAGATATAGGGTACAGGAGGTTTTCTTTTATCGATACCCCGGCTTATCCCGCGGATCAACCCCCCCTTGCCGTTGATAAGGTAAGGTTCATAGGTGAAGGAGTTGCGGCGGTCGCGGCCACCACCGAGGGGATTGCCTCAAAGGCACTGGATCTCATAGATGTGGCGTATGAGGAGTTACCCGCTGTCTTCGACCCGGAAGAGGCGATGAGAGAGGGGGCCCCTAAAATCCATGACAGGATAGAGCCCAATACTACTACTGCGTGGGAAGATTTTGGCATTCCCCGGGCAAAATCGAGGCCTTATGACGCGATACATAACATTTCAAACAGGGTCTTCATAGAAAATGGTGATATCGAAAAGGGATTCGCGGATGCGGATTATGTCAGAGAGGACAGGTTTGTGGTGCCTTCCACGGCCCACGCAGCCCTTGAACCGCACGCCGCCGTTGCAGATTATCAACCTACCGGAAAATTAGATGTCTGGTTGAGCCACATGGGTTACGAGCATAAGAGGTTCTGGCTTGCAAAGCTCCTTGATATCCCGATAAGTAACGTGAGGGTTCGCAAGACCTATGTCGGCGGGTGTAAATGGCAACCGAAAAATGACCCTTTGTGGCAACTTAAAATTGACCCACCCATTTGTTAAAAACATCTCCCTTGCCTTTTCCCCTTTCGTGGGGTTTCATGATGGATGTGAAAACAGAGGG
>JALTEW010000394.1 GCA_027073795.1 bacterium
CTCCTTTCACCTCCGGTAGCTTCATACCCCATCGGATATCTCTCCTACCAGAGGCCGCTTACGGGTGGGTCAATTTTACACGTCCACAACTCCCCTTAATGGGTCAATTTTAGGTTACCATAACTATGTTTCACCTAAAGGAGCATTTACCCCTGGCCCGGGATGTGCTTCAGAGGGTCATACCTGTATCCCCTGTAAACGAAAAGCTGAAGCGATTAAGTCGCCGGCGTCGCCAGTTGGTGGATGAAAAGATTAGGATAGCCAACCGGATACAGTCGGATCTTCAGGCTGTTTGTCCTGAGTTGCTTGGTATCACTAATAGCGTAAGTAATCTCTGGTTTCTTCAGTTCATCACATGCCGAGATGATCTAAGTCAACTTGCCCGGTTGAGGCACGCCACGCTCCTTAAGCTTCATGGGATTGGACATAAGTATGCAGGGGTCATCCGTAAGTGGCAGGGGAAGGCGAGCTTTTCTGGTGAAACAGACTATGTAGGTCCCATGATCATTCAAGACGCAAACAGGCTCCTTGAGCTATTAAGTCAGATCCATACCTTGGACAAGGCGATGGAAGCGTTGGCAGAGGCGTCGCAGATGGCCCAACGTCTATCAAGTATCCCCGGGGTTGGGAATACCTCGGTTGCTGAATTGGCAGGGGAGATTGGAACGTTAGAGCGTTTCACGAGAGAATCAGGATTGGCATTATATCTTGGAATGAGTCCGTTGACCCACCAGTCAGGTCAGATGCACCGGACAAAGACTCCTCGTCAGGTGAACCGGCGTGCCAAGGCGGCAATGATGACAGCAGTAGCACGCCATATGGGATGTGTTCCTGAATCGAGGGCATATTACGATAAGAAACGTGCTGAAGGGAAAACGCATAATCAGGCGGTTCGTGCCTTAGGTCGGCATCTTGTCCGGGTGATCTGGACGATGCTTAAAAACAATCGTGACTACAAAATTAAGGAGGTGAAAGAAATGACTTGAAATTTCAAGAGGGATGTTCAGGTCTGCTTTTGACCTTTTGGTTAGAAATCGTTGCCTGGCTTGAGTATTGGGTTTATTCATTCTTCGTGGCTTTGCCGCATTTGTGTGAAAAAGAGAAAAAATCTGACTGAAAAGGATTCATCATTTGGATTGAATCTGTAGGAGAAGATAATTATATTTGAAATTTGCATTTAAAATGCAATACTTCCACTTAAACTGATATGGAAATAATTTAATAAGGGGGTTTGGGTTTTTTTGTTTTCACTTTAGCTTTTAACCCCGAACCTTTTACCTTTCCTTAGCCTTTGCGAAGGGCTTACAGCACCACCTCGTTTAACAGGTAATCCTCATGGATGGAGAAGAGGCCAGAGCCTGATTTGTTCTGCGGGCAGACATAGGTACACGTGCCGCAGCCTATGCAAATGGCCTGATTAATTTCCACCTGCTGTTTCTGCTCGTTCCAGATCAGGGCGGGGCACCCGAAGGTATTCAGACAGACCTTGCAGCCCACGCAATGCTCCGTGACCTTCATGCGAGGGAAGTAGGTTTCCAGCATCCCCTGAGATTTCGCGTAGATGACGCAGGGACGTTTGACCCAAAGGACAGCAATACCCCCGTTGGGATCGCGGGTAAAATCACGGGCTTCTTTTAGAAGTTTTTCCATTTCTGGAACGCTGTAGGGATCCACCTCTTTAACCCATCGGACCCCACAAGCGTTGAGGAGCTCAGGGATGGAAACAGCCGTGCCTTTGCCGGTGAGGCTTTGTCCTGACTCGGGTGTGGGTTGCATTCCGGTCATGGCGGTGATGCTGTTATCCAGCAAAACCAGGATGAACCGCCTGTCGTTGAGAACGGCATCCATGAGGGAGTGGATGCCCGAATGGTAAAAGGTCGAATCACCGATGGTGGCAAGCACAGGGATATCCGACCGGTCCTGGTCATAGGTTGAGGCAAATCCGGCACCGATGTTCACACTGGCCCCCATGTCGAGGACCGTGTCAACGGCCCCGAGTGTGGTGCCAAGGGTATAACAGCCGATGTCTCCGGTATAAACCCCATCGGGAAAGGTCTGCCTGATGGCATAGAAGGCTGCACGGTGGGGGCACCCGGGGCAGAGGTTGGGGGGACGTGGTGGAAGGTGCATGCCAGCAATGATATCCATGAGTTCGGTAGGAGGTTCGGGAATCTCATCGATGAATCCCGTTTCCTTCAACAGGGGAGCCATGACCTGAAAAACGCGATCGGTATTGAGTTCACCCTCCAATGGGACATATCCGTTTCGACGCCCCAAGAGGGAATCGGATGTTTCCACCTGCCATTCGATGCCCATATCCGGTTCTTCGAGGATAAGAACTTTTTCAAATTTAGAGATGAAGTCCCGAACCGTCTTCTCCGGAAGGGGGTAGGTCATGCCGAGTTTAAGCACGGGGATCCGGATGTTAAGCCCCATGCGTTCAAGAATGTCCACGGCCACGCGATAGGCCATGCCAGAGGCAAGAATGCCCAGGGTATTCTGGGGTGATTCTTCGAGACTTAATTCCGCGAAGGGCGGACTTTCTGCAACCTCGCAGGTAAGAAGCGCCATCCTTTCATCAAAGTTCATCTGTATGATGTCTTCAGGTGGGTCCATTATCACCTTTTTGATGGGTCCCAGAGGGACATTCTGCCTTGCGTGAGACACGCGATTCACGGGGCGTAGGAGGATCGGTACACCGAACTTGTGGGAGAGGGTCAGGGCATAAGCGGCCATTTCCCTCGCCTCCCGGGGTGATGAGGGGTCAAGAACTGCAAATCCCTCGATCATGGCGATCTGACGCGTGTCCTGCTCGGTCTGTGACGAGTGGGGTCCTGGATCATCGGCTGAAATAATAACCAGCGCCCCTTCTATGGGGATTTCCCTTGCATGGAGGGCGGCATCCAAGGCGACATTGAATCCCACCTGTTTCATGGCCACGGCGGCCCATTTTTTCGCCATGGCGGCTCCCAACGCCACGTCGAGCGCTACTTTTTCGTTAACGGACCACTCGATGTAGATGGGAAGATTGTCTCTGTTGCGAAAGGAGAGGACACCCGGCAGAATTTCAGAGCTGGGTGTACCAGGATAGGCGGTCATGACTTCAACCCCTCCCTCCACGAGCCCGCGGGCGATGGCGACGTTCCCAAGCATGATTTCCTGGTCTTGATGACTCATGAAAACAGCACCTCCATGAATGGCGTCTTATTTGTAAGTTCAGGTGCTCCCTGAAGCAGCCAGTCCGGGATTTTCCTGATGCGGATTTCTTTGCGAACGGCCTCGAAAATGAGCCCGGCATGGGTAATATTCCCAATCAGGACAGCTCCAACCATCTTCCCGTCCCTCAGAAAGAATTTTCGAATAACAGATCCCCCTGGGGTTTCAAAGCCGGATTCCTTGAGAGACTCCCCCTTTACAGTTCCGATACTGACAATGGGGACAGAGAAAAAAGGGATAGCATTCCGGTTGATGGGGGCGGAAAAATGTTTTGTAGAAATGAGTTTTCCCACGACTGCCTCCCCTGCGACCCGCCCGCTTTCCGCCGCTACCGGCCAGATGGGGCGGTTTTCATACAGGCCTTTTTCGTGATTGAAGATACTGGCGCAGTCACCGGCCGCATAGTGGTGGGGAAAAGAGGTCTCCATAGATTCACTGACGGCAATCCCGCCTTTTTCGATGAGAAGCCCCGCTTTTTGTGCCAGGTCAATCCGGGGGGCAACCCCTTTTCCTACGAGAAGGATGTCAAAGGGTATCTTGGCCCTCCGTTGGGTGATAAGGGTTCCGCTCTTTTTTCTTTCGTCCCAATCGGCCGATTTAGGTGTGACGCCCAGGTGAAAGGTAACGCCATGGGCTTCGAAAAGCCCCTGGATTTTTAAAGCCGCCCCGGCATCCAGGGTTCTTGAAAGAATTTGAGATGAGGAAACCACGACCTTGGGGGAAAACCCCATTTGCGTGAGGGTATGGGCAATTTTAAGCCCGATTAGCCCACCTCCCAGAATGACCGGCTTGGTTGCTCCCCTTAGAAGAGAGGCAATGTTTCGGGCGTCCCGCGCCGTTCTGAGGGTCATGATGCGTTCTCTGGGCACGCCGATAATCCTAACGGGCTTTGGGGATGCCCCCGTCGCCAGAACCATGTTGTCGTAAGTAAGTGCGGTCCGATCACTCAGGTAAACCTTCCCCTCCCGGAGATCGAATCCCTCGACCCGCTGGTGGATGAACCTCACCTTTCTCAAGGCCTCGCCGGGAACGGGCATTTCAAGACTCTTCGTGGCGTTTGGGTTCTCAATCAGCTGTGTAATCTCCGGGCGTGAATAGAAGAAGGGTTCGTCATCACTGATGAGAATTACTTCAACTTGCGGGGCATGCCTGAAGATCGAAAGCAGGGCATGAATGCCAGATGACCCATTTCCAATGATGACGCAGCGCATTTATGCCCTCGCAGGTGACAGTTTTGCGGGTTGGACCTCGCGCTTTCTAAAACGCTCCTGGGCATCGAGGGTGTCTCCTAAGGTTTCAAGGTCAGTGAAAACAAGCGCGCCCGTTGGACACGCTCGCACGCAGGCCGGTGCCTTGCTCCACAGACACCCGTCGCACTTGATGGAGATGTGTTCGGTCGGTACAGGGATGATGGCCCCGTAGGGGCAGTGGACGACACACATGAAGCATCCTATGCATCGTTCCAGATTATTTCCGATTCTTCCATCTCCCGCACTTTTGGTGAGAGAACCCGAGAGGCAAGCTTCCACGCACAGGGCTGGATCACAATGAAGGCACCGAAGGGGATGGGGGCGTAGAGATTTTATATCGTTCTTTACGGGAAGTGACTGAACCTTTTTGGGGAATGGAAGCCCCGAAAGCGGGCTTAATAGCCCCTTGTTTTGGAGATGTTCAGCGACACACGCTGTTTGGCAAGCACCACAACCGGGCATACAACGGTCTGGAATGAAAAAGATCTCTCTCACAGGGTAATTCCCACCTCAGGTGTCTTGAAAATTCCAGAGGGGTAAATGCCACTTGTAGCTGATTTGACCCGCTTGACAGCCTCGGGGGGAGAAAGTTCAAGGTTTGTGGGACAGATACCAAGGATTTCCACGAACGCAAATCCCCGCTGGAATTTCTGTATCTGGAGTCCACGCTTGATATATTCCCGCCCCTTGCGAATCTCACCGGCGGTAAATCCCCTGAAACGTGCCACGAATGATACCCCCGGGATGTTCAGCAGCAGGCGGCTAAAATCGGTTGTGATACCGTATTTTACTGCGGATTTCCCCCTGGGTGTGGTAGCTGTTTTCTGGCCTGTCAGGGTGGTGGGTGACAGGTGGCCCCCGCTCATCCCCATGTTAAGGTTATTGGCACAGATAACCGTTAAGGGCACACCACGCATGGCTGCATGGATCAGGGCACTGAGTCCCCTTCCGTAGAGATCCCCCTCGCCCACGTAAACCACAATCAATGTATGGTCCCCGATCTCATGAGAAAGACCCTCAGCTACCGGAATAGACAGGCCAGGTGGGGCGGCGACCATGTTAAACTCGAGGTAATCTGGTAAAAGGGCTGAACACCCCATCCCGCAGACCCCCACAATGTCTTCGGCTGCCTGAAGGTCATCAATGACTTCGGCGAGAAGTCGAACATTGACCCCATGGGTACAACCTGGGCAGAAATGTTGCGGCTTTTCGGAAAGCGACTTTGGGAATCCGGCAATTTGTTCGAATTTTAGCTCCATCGTTATCTTATCCTTTTTTCACTAAGAGGATTGCAATGCCTGATTTATCCAGCGCTTAATCTGCTCGACCCTTGGGACAGCCCCCCCCGTTGTCTCGAAAACATGCGTTGCGACGGAATCAGGGATATAGGGTTTGAGAAGGGTTTCCAGTTGTCCTTCGCTCATGTCAATGATAAAGAGGCGTTTGGCATTTTTGAGGGCCTTTTCAAAGGGGGCTTCCGGGAAGGGATAGAGGCTGGTAGGCTCAAAGAGCATGCTGGGAAGATGGTCGTTTACCAGGGCATCTGCTGCTCGTTTCGCCTGAATAGCGGAAATCCCAAATGCCACGATAAGATTCTCTTCTCCTTCCCCTTCCAGTTTGTACGTTCCTTTTATCTTTTCCAGA
>JALTEW010000395.1 GCA_027073795.1 bacterium
GCCCATTATGGCATGAATTGCACGCTGGAAGAAGCCTACAGTTACCTTCCAAAGTTGGATGACGGTAAAGACTACTCTTGGCTCAGCCTGTTTGAGCGGATGTTCAAAGGTGGGTTTAGCGGTTTCTTTGCCTGGGGGCAGAATCCGGCATGCAGCGGTGCCAGTTCCAATGAAGTGAGGAAGGCCCTTTCCAAACTAGATTGGATGGTTAATGTCAACCTTTTTGATAATGAAACTGGTTCATTCTGGAAAGGGCCAGGTATGAACCCGGAAAAGATTAAAACAGAGGTTTTCATGCTCCCTTGTGCTGCTTCCTTTGAAAAGGAAGGCAGTATCACCAACAGTGGACGATGGATGCAATGGCGTTACAAGGCAGTTGATCCTCCGGGTGAGGCAAAACCAGATAGTGAGATCATGACCGAGCTTTTTTATCGACTCAAGGATCTTTATCAAAAAGAAGGAGGCCCCCTGGCAGAAGCCATTACCAAATTAACCTGGGACTATGGACCTCCCAGAGCAGATGGTAGGATAAGATACGTAGATACGCACCTGATTGCCAAGGAAATAAACGGCTATTTTCTCAAAGACACAACGGTAAAAGGAAAGAAGTTCAAAAAAGGAACACTGGTCCCCAGCTTTGCTTATCTCCAAGACGACGGATCAACATCTTCCGGCAACTGGCTTTACTGCAACTCATACACAGAAAAAGGCAACATGGCCGCTCGTCGAAACAATAAAGACGAGTCAGGTATTGGCTTGTATTCGGAGTGGTCATGGTGTTGGCCGGTCAATCGACGGATCATATATAACGGCGCTTCAGTCGATCCTGACACCGGTAAACCCTGGGACCCTGAAGACGCGGTTATTATGTGGAATGGTGGCAAATGGGTTGGTGATGTTCCTGATGGCGTTGCACCTCCGGGAAATGGGCGCCTGCCTTTTATCATGAAACCCCATGGCGTTGGCAGTATTTTTGGCCCTGGACGGGCTGACGGGCCTTTTCCGGAACACTACGAGCCTACGGAAAGCCCCCTGAAAAGGAACTACCTTTCATCCCAGAGGGTCAACCCAGTCATTAAACGATGGGATAAAGAAGGTACCGGAACATCCGTTGATGCTATCGCAACTTGTGACCCCCGTTTTCCGTTTGTCTGCTCCACCTATCGGGTCAGCGAACATTGGCAGACCGGTGTCATGAGCAGATGGTGCCCATGGCTGGCTGAGATGCAACCCGACTTATTTGTTGAAATCAGCCATGAGCTGGCCAAGCTCAAGGGTATTAAGAATGGAGAAATAGTAACGATCAGCTCTGTTCGAGGCAAAGTTGATGCGGTAGCTATGGTCACCCATAGGTTTAAACCCTTCAAGATTGCCGGCAACACGGTTCACCAGGTTGGCCTTCCCTGGCATTATGGTTGGGTTACCACAAAAATGCGGGAATATGACTATGGTGATAAAAAACCGGAAATTTTTACCAGTGGTGATTCGGCAAACATGCTTACCCCATATATCGGAGATGCCAACACCATGATACCTGAAAGCAAGGCTTTCATGGTAAATATCGAAAAAAAGGGGGTTTAAGAGATGGCTGAAAAAATAAAACTCTATGATGCTACCAAATGTATCGGTTGCCGGGCTTGTCAACTCGCCTGCAAGCAATGGAACGATCTTCCAGCCCACCAGACAAAAAATACTGGTAGCTATCAGAACCCTGCTGACCTACAGCCGAACACCTGGCTTCTGATGCGCTTCCAGGAAAGGGAAACGAACACAGGGGAGGTCGAATGGCTTTTTCATCATAATGCCTGCATGCACTGTACCGACGCGGCCTGTGTCAATGTTTGTCCCACCAATGCCCTGTTTCACACCAAATACGGAACTGTTGCCCTCGATCAAAGTAAATGCACTGGCTGTAAAGAATGTGTTGCCGCCTGCCCGTTTAATATTCCCCGTTTTGATCCAAAAACCAACAAGGTGAGTAAATGCGACATGTGTTTTTCACGTTTGGAAAGAGGCATGGAACCGGCTTGTGTCAAAGCCTGTCCAACTGGTGCATTACAATTCGGCGACAAAAATAAGATGCTGAGGGTAATCAAGGAACGGTTTCTTGCTTTAGGCAGCAAAGGACATCTCTATGGCGACAAATTTTTAGGTGGCACCCATGTGCTCTACATATTGCCCGAGAAACCGGATGTCTATGAAGCCATACCAGCAAATCCCAAGTTGCCTGAGCCTCTGGTGGTTTGGAAAGACTTGCTTAAACCACTTAGCTTGCTTGTCCCGGGAATTGCCTTGGTTGGTGCCTTTCTCCATTACCTCATCAAAGGTCCGAAAAATACAATTAGCAAAGAAGAAGGAGGTGTTTAACATGATACCCCAAAAAGGCATGGTTAAGGTTTCGACCGCTTTTGAAAGGATAGTTCACTGGTATTTGGCGATAACGTGTTTTCTATTGATTATAACGGGGTTAGGAATGATGTTTCAACCTTTGCATTTTCTGGCTCAGCCGTTTGGGGGGTTGAAAGGCATGAAGACAGCCCATAACTATTTCGGGGTTGCTTTTATCCCGGCTCTTTTTATCACCGCTCTATTGTGGTGGAAAGATGCAGGCGTTTTTGATTTTCCCTCTGACCTCGAGTGGTTTAAGAAGGCTGGCGGATACCTGTGGCATGTGGACGATGTCCCAGAAACCTACAAGTTTAATCCGGGTCAGAAGCTCTTCTTTCTGACGGTTGTCATATTTGGCATTCTGATGATTTTCAGTGGGTTTGTGATGTGGTTTCCCAAAGGGTATAGCAAGGAAATGGTCAGGTGGATGTTTAGCCTGCACATCCTTGGTCTCATAGCAATCCTGACATTTGTTATTGTCCACATCTACCTTGGAACAGTTGGTGTTCCAGGTTCGGCCGGCGCGATTTTGACCGGTTACGTACCTAAGAGCTGGTGTCTAAAAATGTGTCCCAAATGGTTACGTCAAAAAGAAAAAGAAGGTAAGTTAGAATACTACTATGAAAGCCATTAAAAAGTGATATGTTTTCTGTATCTGTAGGTTTTACCTTTTCAGGCCAAAGAAGCTCTAAGGAGGGTTTCCTTGGCCTGAAATGCTTATTATGAGGTCCGAAATATGGTAAAAAATTTAGCAATTATTGATACTTACCTGAAAAGCTATCCTCACTACAGTGAATTTCTTGCAATCGTCAAGGATGTATTCATGTTGCGCCAGAAAACGGCTCCCTGGCATAAAGAAAATATATTCTCACTTGAAACAGCAGCAGCGGTGGAAAGATTGTCAGAAGGAAAATCTTTAGTGGATATAAGCCGGGATACCTTTAATCCTGTTTTGCCCCGGCAATATTTCCTTGATCTGCTCAAAATAACCAAACAACCCCCAGCTGAAGACCTAAGAGATAAACTGCTAACGGGAGAGCTCAATTATGAAACACTGGTACGTGAATCTTCTACCGCTTACAGGGCCACCCATATCACGGGAGAGGAGGATGACGAAGTCTATGACCTCTTGGATTTTTTGCTGCAGGAAAGTATGCATCCTTTTTTTGCTTTACTGTCCGAAGAATTTAAAGGATTGGTTGCTAATTCCGAATGGTCACGAGGCAGGTGCCCTGTATGCGGCCGGGAGACTGCACTGAGTTTTTTAAGCTCTGAAGAAGAAGGGAGGCGCTACCTTTTCTGTTCTCAATGCGGCTTGGAGTGGCCAGTTAAACGGCTTAAATGTCCTTTTTGTGGCAATGAAGAGCAGAAACAATTAGGTTTTTTCACCGTTGGTGATGATGAAAAGTATCGGGTTGATTTTTGCCATCAATGCAAAAAATATATTAAGACCATCGATACCAGAAAAATCTCAGGCGAGGTGGATCTTGAGGTGGAAAATTTAATCACCCTACATTTGGATATCCTTGCTCGCCAGGAAGGGTATTTCTAACCCATATTTGCCGTTTTATTGTGTGGCAGAGATTTCTGAACCCTTTGCCATATGGCTGAAGACCTTGTCACCGACGATAGGGAAGACCTCGGCGATTTTTGGACGGGAAGCAGGAGAGAAGATAAAACCGGTGGCATTTAGCTTGGTATTTTTTACCGTCTTATCCTATCCATGTCGAGATTGCCTTCTTTTCCATGTGCCTGTCCCCGCTTTTTTCGTGTATTATAGGAATAAATATTTTTGGTTAATTTAAAAATCAGATGAGGGGCAAGAGACCCCTGGTGAAATAACTTTGCTCTGATAGCATCAATTCACGGGGCAGCAAGGGAATGGTCAGGTGGATGGTTTAAGCTCCCCAGAACACCGACGCTCACGGGAAAGGTATCAGGATTCCGTAAACAGAACCGCCAGGATCTTTGTGGGGGACTTGCCTGCGCAGGCGACGCGATGTGGGAGGGTGGAGTCGTAGTAGATGGAATCCCCGGGTGAAAGGGTGTCCTTGAGGTCTCCCAGTACCACCTCCATGTCTCCTTCAAGCACATAGATGAATTCTTCGCCGCTGTGGGATGAGAGCTTTTCGTGCTTGACCGTAGCAGGTTCGAGTGTCACGATGAAAGGTTCCATGCGGCGGTTCCTTTTGTCAAAGCCGAGAGACTCATAAGTGTAGCCGTAATTAACCCCTTCCTTGGAGGCGAATCTGGAGACAAGTTTTCGCTCATCTTTTCTAACGATGCTGTAAGAGTGGCCTCTTTTTTCGCCAAAGAGCTTGCTGAGGGGGACATCTAGGGCATGTGAAATCTGGATGAGGGTACCCAGGGAAGGCGATAGAAGGTGATTTTCTATTTGAGAAAGGATAGCGGATGAGTACCCCGTCTTTTCGGCAAGATCCGCGAGGCTCAGTTTTTTCCCTTCCCTGACCTTTTTAACCTTTTCCCCCACCTTCGCGAGGGTGATTTCATCGTTTTTTTTCATGTTTCCTCCAGGTCTTAGGGGATTAGCTGTTTAACCTGCTGCGCGCCAAGCTTTATCGCTTCAATGTTTTGTGGAATAAAACGGGTGTTTCTCTCGGATATGACCTTGGAAAGGGAGTTGATGAGGGAAGTTTGAGAGACAACGCCGGTTGTTTCAACGTAGGCTCCGATCAAAATCATGTTGGCCAGACGGGCGTTTCCCATTTCGGTGGCGAGGTTGTTTGCCGGGATAGGGTAGAAGGAGATATCGTCGCGCGTTTTTTTGTCTTCCGCTACAAGAGATGTGTTCAGAAACAGGTTGCCGCCTGGTCTGATCCACGATTCAAACTTTTTCAGCGAGGGTAGGTTCATAACGACAACCGATTCAGGTTTTCCCACAATGGGTGACCCGATGGGTTCATCGGAGGTGACCACGGTGCAGTTGGCGGTACCACCACGCATCTCCACGCCGTAAGCGGGCATATAGGTGACATGTTTTCCTTCCTCAAGGGCGGCGTAGGCCAGCATGTTCCCGATAAGAAGGATGCCCTGACCTCCAAATCCCGCCATAATGACCGAATTTCTCATAGAATGGTTCCTTTATTGAATTTATAAGACATCCGCTGCCTTCCGCTCCTTGAAGATTCCAAGGGGAAAATAGGGAATCATCTCGTTTTCAACGCGTTTCATGGATTCAATAGGACTGAGTCCCCAATTGGTTGGACAGGCAGATAACACCTCAACAAAGGTAAATCCCATTTCCTCTTTCTGAAATTGAAAGGCCTTTTCAATGGCCTTTTTGGCCATGTTGATATTTTTCGGGGTGGTAAAGGCCACACGCGCGGCAAAGGCGGTTCCCTCGAGGGTAGCAAGAATCTCTGTCATCCGGATGGGGTATCCATCCTGCATGAAGTCCCTGCCATAGGGGGTTGTGCTGGTTTTCTGGCCCAAAAGGGTGGTGGGTGCCAGTTGTCCCCCTGTCATGCCGTAGACCGTATTGTTGATGAAGATGATGGTGATGTTTTCTCCCCGGTTTGCGGTATGAATCGTTTCTGCAATACCGATAGAAGCCAAGTCACCGTCGCCCTGGTAACTGAACACGATGTTATCTTTTTTTGCGCGCTTTACTCCCGTTGCCACAGCAGCCGCCCGACCATGGGGAGCCTCGATAACATCCACATCGAAATAGTCATATAGAAAGAC
>JALTEW010000396.1 GCA_027073795.1 bacterium
TCATAAAGATAAGTAAAGAACTTTAACAAATTATTGTCTGGAAGTTCGTTGTGGTGATCAAATAGATATTTTATTATGCCATAGCTGTCCAGGGTTTCCATTTTTACCATCTATTTTATGTTATTTTAATTTTTTAATATTTAAAAAATAAAATCTGGCGTTTATAGTGTTGCCTTTTTCCATGGCTGTGAAGCTCATTTACAAGCTTTTGAAGGCCGAAGCCATTTATTGTTTTTATATATCTTGGATTCTTGCCCTGATTAAAAATATCTTTGTATATCTCTGTAACAAGTTCATGAAATACTGCAATATCCTTATACTGCTGAATATGGTTATCTTCAGGGGTTAGGCCTTGTTTTTTGTTCAAGAGCATATGCTCAAAGCGCTTCATTGTACCGCCAAAAGTATCATTTCGTGAAGATGTGAGATCAAAGAGGTGTTTGTAGTCAGCCAGCTCATCATCTATTCTTTTTACCTCATCAAAGATGTTATGAGCCTTATTGTATTTTTGCTCAATATAATTTTTTATTATCTTTTTTGTGTTGTCTGTTTCTTCTATCAGTGTTTCTGCAAGATTTTTAAATAAGCCAACTATTGATGTAAAGCTGTCTTTGTTTTGCTGAAGATTGTATTTGTTGCCCAGGGAGTTCATTAAGAGAATTCCTTTAAAAAACAAAAATGCCCTTAAAGAAGGATTAAAATAATCAGCAGGCATATCATCCACATTGTAGGTTATGTCAGCTATTTTTACCATTATTGTTCTTCTTGTGTCCCTATCAATTAAAGCATGATTTTTTTTATATGCGTTGTCGCCTGGGATTATAACTTTTTCAATAAAATTATCTAATAAGCTTTTGTCTGCGTTATGAATATATGGAAGATAATCTTTTATTAAGTTAGGATTTAATTTAGCTGTTTCTTCTGCCTTTTTAGGCCAAAATACTTGGTAGTAAAAATAGTCAAGATATGTTGTTAGGTCTTCTTCCCTTGTTAAATTATAAAGAATATGCGAAAAAGAGTATATTGTTCTGTGGAATAAAGCTTTGTACTTTTCTTTTATTTTTCCTGAGTTCTCAACAAAATTAAAAAGCTCTAGAGGGAAGTACCAGAATAATGCGTTTTTGGCCTTTTTCTTTTTCTCTGTTGAGGTTATATCATAAATACCTTCTTTGCCTGCCCTTTCCTCAACAACATCATGGAAAAATGCAGACAAGACTGTCGGGTGCATTGTTTCTGTGTTTTGCGTCAATATTTTTGCTGTGCCATAAACATGGTTAAAGAAATTTCCTGTATGGCTTTTTCTTTTATGGAATTGGTGATAAAGGCTTACAAGATTTATTGCAAAGCGTGACAAGTTTATTATTTGCTCTTCATATTCTTTATCAATTACATAGCCCAAATCATCAATAATGCTTATATTTTCAAAGTCTTTTCCAAATGTGCTGTCTATGATTTTGTCAAGAAAATGGCCTCTTAAATCAAGGCTTTTGTATGCCTCTTCAGACAAAGAAAAAAACCTTTTTTCTGGAGTATAAATAAATGGCCTTTTGCCTCCTAAAACAGAAGCAACAATATTGGCATCTTCAGCATTTTCAGTTGGATCAATATTCTGTCTTTTGGCTTGTAATTTGTAAGACATAAATAAAATAAAGCTTTGAACTAAAGCAACAAGACTCATATCTGTAAAAATAGCAGATATTCTAGCAGTAAAACTAGCTTTTTTCAAAGTACTAGTAGC
>JALTEW010000397.1 GCA_027073795.1 bacterium
AGCAGTTCACCGCTTTACGGCTGGGGCCGCCTTGGGAAACGGGTCATGGATATTATCGTGTCAATTGTGATGCTGATTCTTCTTGCCCCCTTAATGCTGATTCTAACAGTGGCCGTAAAACTGGGCTCGAAGGGGCCGGTTTTCTACCGTCAGGAGAGGATGGGATTTGACGGGAAGCGTTTTGAGATTCTGAAATTCCGCTCTATGTACGTGGATGCTGAAGAGAGAACAGGGGCTATTTGGGCCCGGGAGGATGATCCAAGGACGACGAGAATCGGAGCATTTATGCGGCGATGGAATCTGGATGAGCTTCCCCAGTTCTATAATGTTCTCAAGGGGGAAATGAGCCTTGTAGGGCCGCGCCCGGAACGCCCTGTTTTTATCGATAAATTTAAAAAGGATATTCCCCGTTATATGTTGCGGCACAAAGTCAAAACAGGGATCACCGGGTGGGCGCAGGTAAACGGGTACCGCGGTCGCACCTCCCTGAAAAAGAGGATCGATTACGACCTTTATTACATCGAAAACTGGTCCTTGTGGTTTGACATTAAAATTCTCTTTCTTACCCTTGTAAAAGGGTTCAAGAATGCATACTGACAAAACGGGGATTGCTGATTTTCTCACGAGGCATGTGGTTTTAAGCGCCACGGTGCTTCTTCTGCTTATTCGTCTGGTGGCCTGGTTTAACACGGCCATTATATCGCGTGACAGCGTCATTTATATTGAGCTTGCGAGGGATTGGGCCTCAGGTCAGTATCTCAAGGCGCTGGCACACCCCTATCATCCTCTGTATTCCTTTCTGATTGCGGTTGCTTCAAAGGGGTTCGGGTTTTCTTATGAACCTGCAGCGGTAGGGATTTCGATCGTCGCAAGTGCATTAACCCTTCCAGCCCTATTCACCATCTTCCGAAGGGTTAAAGATGAGAAGGTTCTTTTTCTGGGGCTGACCTTTTTTTGTATCTCTCCCTACTTGGTTCGATACGCCGCGGATGTCTTAACGGAACCTTTTTATCTTCTTTTCGTGGCCTGGGCGGCAGCTTTTTGGGTCGAAGCGGGTCTTCAGGGTGGGAAGAACGCCGTTTTTTGTTTTCTCTCGGGTATCTTCACGGGGCTGGCTTATCTCACACGCCCGGAGGGGCTGGTGGTCGCGATCGCGGGGGTCCTGTGGTTTTTAACTTCCTCCGCTAAAAAAGGGCACATGAAAGAGCTTTTAAGTTGCCTTCTTTCACTCACTGTGGGTATTTTTCTGATAGCCTCGCCTTATCTCCTGTATCTTCACCGGGATACGGGGCAATGGCTTGTTACACGAAAGAAACGTGTTGGGACATTATTGGAGGAGATATCCAACAAAAAGAATTTTCACAAGGCATCAAACCTTAAAAAATCACTTGAGAAATCGCTTCCGAAAGGGACCAGCAAAAAACGCGCGGCGTTTCTTTTAAACAGGCGGCTTTGGCAACAGGAGCAAGCCAACAAAATTCGTCAGATCCTTGGGGAACCGATAAGGCCAAAGGCCCCTCTAGGGGCGTCACCGTGGTGTTGGTTGCTGGCCTTTATAGAATCTCTGGGAAGCGTCATCCTGGGATTCCTGAACGGGATGTTCATTCCCGTGGGGATATGGGTCGTTTTCCGTTTTATGTCATTTAAGCGTTACCCGTGGAACAGAGTTGATACGTTTATCCTGGTTTTTTCAGCGCTCTATTGGGTCATTCTGGGAATTCTACTCTGTGGGT
>JALTEW010000398.1 GCA_027073795.1 bacterium
TAATACACGTTTGAACCTCAAGCTATTTAACCCCAGTACCATCTTCTGGAGCTACCCTGGTTGAACACCCAAAGGGTTCCCGGTTCAACTGGGCAGGCGGGGCAGTTATTCCTGTAAAAGTCAAGGGGAAAATGTTGGAGGAATCTGGGCATGTGAGATTCCCTGGCTTGCTGTTTTAGTGTCACTTTACACCCTCCTTTGTATCTGTTAGACAGAAGCTGGAATGGGAATGCAGATCCCGCGCTAAGTGTTGTTAACACTTTGGGACTGTTCCCATTCCCTTCTTTTTTTCGTCTGCCTCTTTGAGATGGGAGCCTTGGGGTCAAAATCCTGATACCGGCGGGTTTTATTCTGGCTCCCTTTCTCCTTTTGCTCCCCCTCTTTCTTTTCTTGTTGAACCTTGAGGGCCTTCTCCCTGTTTTTCCGGTCGATCTCCGCGTCAAAGGCTGTGTTGTTTTTGAGCATGCCGTAGATGATCCGCAAGGTCTTATGCATGCACAGCCCGATCGCCGCCATCTTGTTCATCCCTTTCCGAACCCTCTCATGATAAAGATCTCGGATGAGAGGATTACAGAGGATGGCGTTGAGAACCACCATGAACAGGATCCGCCGGACTTCCTTGTTCCCCTGCTTGCTCATGCGGAATCCCGAGGCCCCATCCCCACTGACCTTGAAGACCGGATGCAGACCAAAGAAGGAAGATAGCTTCTTGACGGAGGAGAAGCGCTCGATCGATTGAATCTGAAGCATCAGGCCAATGGCGGAGGCATCGCTGATCCCAGGGAAGGTCTTGAGAAGCTCCACCTCGGGTAAGGAACATTCCCGGGCCATGATCTCCGTCTGAGAGGCAATGAGCTTTTTCAGATCCAGAATCTGCTTCGCGATGGCCGCAATCAGCTGTCCCGTGACGGCATCCCCCGAACAAGAGGCCACGCTCTCTTTGGCCCCGGCTATCAGCTCCTTTGCCCTCTCAAGGCTGACGTAGGGGATCCGGGCCACCGTAGCCGCCCTGGCCCGGGAAAGATGCCCTGCCGTGGGATAACGGACCAGGAGCTTTAAGACCCATTCCGGCTTCCCATCTTTACAGTAGGGCAGTATCTCCGGGTTGGCCCCATAGAGGAGGGACTCCAGCTGATTCAAGAGCTGGGTCTTCTGTTTGTTCAACATCTGGAGAAATCCCCACTGCTTTCTCAACCCCGATAGATAGTCCTGACATTGATACGTGACCTTCTCAGGATGGGAGATCATAAACTCGGCCACACTCCGGGCGCTAATTCTGTCCGTGATATTCCGCTTCATGTCCGCCCGGCTGTTGGCATGAACCCCAAGGGGATTTAGCCGGGCCGTCTCAAGGTTGAAGAAGCCCTGATACTTTACCAGGGTATGATACCAGTTGTTCTCATACCCTCCCGTGCTCTCCAGAGCCGCACAGACCTTGGCTCCAGGATGGTCCGAATAAAACTTCTCAAGGTACCTGTAAAGGTGACGGTGCCCCTCAAAGGTGTCATCCAGCTGAAAGCTTTCCTGCACACAATGCTTCCTCGCATCCAGCATAACAAAGTCCGCGTACCCCTTGCTTACGTCAATACCCAGATAATACGCCTCTTCCATAACGCCTCCCTATCACCCGTTAATAAGATGACCATCAACAAAAGCGCCAGGAATCATCAGCCTTGTCCAATATCCGGTGTCTTTGCACCAAGTTATTCCCCGACTTAAACCTGGCGGAAG
>JALTEW010000399.1 GCA_027073795.1 bacterium
ACCCTGTACACCGGTCCATATCCACGTATCGGGGGTGTAGGGTAAGGGTAACATCAAAATGTCCGGCGGAGCCCTTGATGGATTTGACTTCTGTGAAGGTGAGGAGTTCGATATTTGTATTTCTTCCTACGTCGGCAAGCTTTGGACCCAAGATACAGATGGAACAATCGAGGGTTGGAAAGGTTTTATCCAGTTGCGACATGATGCCCCCAATGGAAACGGCACGCTCCACCAGATAGACGGTCTTTTCCGCCTCTGCCAGGTCCAGCGCGGCCTGGACACCGGCAACGCCGCCCCCGATGACCAGAACCGCGTCGTCATAAACCCTTTTGGGTTTGTGCGCGACGGGCTTTTTGGGCTTTTTCAAGCGGAAAAGGACATGGGCAGCAGCGATTGTCTCCGTTGCAAAGGAAGAAACATCAAGAATTTCGACCTGCTGTTCCGTAAGAAAGGAGATAGAATTCAAAAAGTCCTTCGCGACAGGGCACTCCCCTGTAAGGATTAAAGCCCTGACACCCTTTTTCCCTTTCAGCAGGCCCTCTATTTTCCGGATACCATTCTGGCTGCATACATAGGGAATCGAATGAACTTCAACACTTCCCTGGAGGGCGTCATACAGCCGTTCCAGGTTCAGTGATTGCGTAAGGCATGGGGCGTTACACAGAATGACAATAGGGTTAGCCATTTTCCTTTTCCAACTCTTGGAGTCGCGCATTCATCTCCGTCACAATCCGCTGGAAGATGACACCTTCCGTGGCGGAAACCCACTCCAGCCGTAACCGGTCGGGGTGGATGCCTCGCTTGACGATAATGTTTTTGATGGCACGCATCCTTTGTTCACACCTTATATTTCCCGAGATGTAGTGACAGTCGCCCGGGGGGCGGCATCCAGAGATCAGAACCATCCCGGCCCCCTTATCAAAGGCATGCAGAACAAGCTGCCTGTTGACCCGTCCGGAACACATGTATTTGATAATCCGTACGTTGGTAGGGTATGAAAGGCGCGAAACCCCGGCGAAATCTGCCCCGGCGTAGGAACACCAGTTGCAGCAAAAGGCAAGAATCTTGTGGGAGGGATCCACCTCCAAGGCCGCGTCGATCTGGGCGTAGAGTTGATCTCGCGTAAACCCCTTCAGTTCCATGGCTTCATGGGGGCAGGCTCCGGCGCATGTACCACATCCCTTGCAGGCTGCCTCGATGATGCGTGGTTTCTTTTTTCCGTCCACGACGATAGGCTCGATGGCGGAAAAAGGACATTGCTTCATACACAACAGGCACTCACCATGGCATTTGTTCAAGTCCACATAGGCCACGATGCCGTCAAGTTCCAGAAACTCCTTAGTCAGAAGTCCGGCAACCCGCGCGGCGGCGCCGCTCCCTTGTGCGATACTCTCCGCCGCGTTTTTGGGTGCCTGGCAGGCACCCGCTAAAAAGACGCCGTCAATGGCTGTGTCGAGGGGCTTGAGTTTCGGGTGTGCCTCCAAGAGAAACCCATCGTCCGAGGTACTCAACTTTAGCACGCTTTTAACCTTGTCCCGATCAGCTGGTGGCACGCTCCCCAAGGAGAGAACTACCATGTCAACAGATTCTTCCACCATTGTGTTGGTGATTTCGCTGTGGGCCGTGACCGTGGCGGAGGTCTCTTGACCTGTTACACCCTGGACAAGCCCTCGGACAAAGCGAACACCCCTGTCACGGACCTCCCGGTAAAGGTCTTCATCCTGCTTCTTGGTGGTTCGGATATCCCGGTAAAAAACAGTGATAGACAAGCTTGGGTCTCGATCAAGGAGTTCTTTGACCTGCTTAAGGGCAACCATGCAACAGATGCGGCTGCAATATCTGTTCCCCTCCGGGTCCCTCGATCCGACACACTGGATGAAGGCTATTTTGTGAACCTCTTTGTTTGTCTTGGGGTGAATAAGGGTTTCCCCCTTCTGGGGGGATTTAAGAAAGGTTTCGACTTCGGCTGAGGAGATCACAGCTGGGATCTTTCCGTATCCATACTTGGGTTGAGTTTCCGGAGAAAAAAGTTCGAATCCGACAGCCGTGACAACGGCACCCACCTCATAGGTTTGTTGCGTTTCATCACCGTTAAGTTGTATGGCATCTTGCGGGCAGACCTCTGCGCAGGCCCCACATCGGGTACAGGCCTCGAAATTAATGGCCATACAGGAGGGATTCACGCCGTAAGACAGAGCACCGATGGCCTTTCCGGACCTGTCCGGCAAGAGGACGGGGCAGGCATCGACGCATTTCCCACAGAGATCACAATCAGGGGATACCCCCCGGGGATGCTGGGTAATGGTTATCCGGAAGTTTCCGATGTAACCGGAAAAATCCGTGACCTCACTTTGAGTGAATACAGAGATAAGGGGGTGGGACAGAACTTGGGTTCCCATGGGAAGGATGATGGATTCCGCACGCTCCATCGAGGGGTGAATTTTCCCCCAGTCCTTCAATTTCCCTCCCAGGAAAGGGGATTTCTCCACCAGGATAACGGGAATTCCCATATCAGCAAGGTCAAGGGCGGCCTGCATTCCGGCAATGCCCCCTCCAATGACGAGGGCGCGCTTGTGAGTGGAGACCTTTCGCGTTTTTAGGGGTTCCAGCAAGCGGGCTTTGGCAACCCCCATGCGGATCAGGTCGGAGGCCTTTTCGGTCGCTTCCTCCTTATGATCGTGATGCACCCACGCGCAGTGCTCCCGGATGTTTGCCATTTCCAGAAGGTAGGGATTCAGGCCTGCGTTAGAGAGTGTTTTACGAAAGGTAGGTTCATGCAACTTGGGGGAACAGGCGGCAATGACGATCCGGTTCAGTCTATACTCTTTAATATCTTCCATAATCTGTTTCTGACCAGGCTCCGCGCAGAGATACGGGTCTTCGCGCGCCAAGACGACATTATCCAGCGTGCTAGCGAATTCAACTGCGCGAGTAGTATCAACAACACCAGCGATATTCTTCCCGCAATGGCAGACATAAACGCCAACTCGGATCTCTTTATCCTTCACTGGTTACAACCCTCTTCAGACTTTCCACGCATGTATCCCACAAGGCGGCAGCTTCTCCCTCGATGGCTGTGATTTGCTCCCGTCTGATTTCGATAGCATTCCGATCGCAGATTTTTGCACAGGCACCGCACAGGACACAGTAGGTATCCTCGATGTAAACATGGGAACCATCCCTGTGGATTGCCTCCACGGGACAGGTGTCGATGCAGAGATTACATGCCTCTGGGCACTTTGTATCGTCGAGATGGATGGTTCCCCGGAAAACGGGATGAACCTCCATGGCGCCATGAGGACATGCTTCCTCACAATAGGCACATCGCAGGCAGAGGTGGGAGTCCTTTAGCTGGGTGGTTTCTTCCTCTTTTGCCAACGCCTCACGGTGGCAGTGGTCGATACACTCGGTGCAGTGTTTGGGGCACTCCAGCGAGGGATTTTCGATGGTCTTACGCTCTTTTCGACACCAGCGCACCGCTCCTTTTGCGTTGTCACGGCACTTTTCCGGACAGATATCCGTATTGATGGTGAGTTTTTCCGGAAAGGGTAAAAGGGCATGTTCCTGAAGAAGAAGTTGCTTCAGGTCTCCATCCCACGTAACTTCAATACAGGGCACGGGGCAGAAGTGCATGCAGGCCTCGCAGAAAGAGCAGAGGTCCTCACGGATATCGATTTCCAGATGGTCCCCGTCCCGATAGACATAGATGGCATCTTCCGGGCAGACGGTTTCACAGATGGTTCCGTGAATGCAGGCCTCCTTGTGGATGGTCAGCGTAACCTGGTCCGTGTACATCCGGAACCCGATTTCGATTTCACTGTGGGCCGTGCGTTTCCAGCGTTTTGCTTTCATTCGCCTTTATTTTTTTGCCTTGAGCTTGAGGCTTTTATCTTTCGCCTCTTGCCCATCGCCGTTTAATCCTGGCTTTTTGCAAGCCTTTCTTGTTTTAAAGATCACCTCTTCCCTCTTAGCATGCATGTTGTTTTATACAGGCAAAAAGGATGATATTCAAGTAAATTATTGGAACGTCTTCCCGGTTATGATATAGGCATGCGAGGTAGAAGCAGGAGAAGAGTTTGGAAAAGGCACGAACGTGGGAAGCGGATTTGATGCTTCTGATAACCGCCATGATCTGGGGACTTGCCTTTGTCGCCCAGCGGGTCGGGATGAAGTATGTGGGGCCATTTACCTTCAATGGGGTTCGTTTCCTTTTGGGCTGTCTTCCCCTTTTGCCGATTCTTTTAAGGAATCGCGTGAAAAGGCCGCCCTCCATTCCCTTCAAATCAAAGACGGTTATTCTTGGCAGTGCTGTTACGGGGTGTATCCTTTTTCTGGGTGCTTCCCTTCAGCAGATCGGCATTGTTTACACCACGGCGGGTAAAGCAGGATTCATCACAGGGTTGTATGTGGTGATTGTCCCCATGCTTGGGCTGCTGTGGCACGACCGTTCGACCCATGCCGGCATGTGGATGGGGGCTTTCTTGGCGGCAGTAGGGATGTACTTTCTCAGCGTTACAAGATCTTTTACGGTTTCCTGGGGGGATCTCCTGGTCTTTTTTAGCGCCTTCTTGTGGGCGGGGCATGTCCAGCTTGCGGGCTGGTTTTCACCAAGAATCGGTGCCACCCGGCTGGCTGTGATTCAGTATATCATTTGTGGCGTCTTAAGCCTGATCGCGGCGTTTTTAACGGAAAATGTCAGCCTGTCGGGAATTTATCAGGCAACCATTCCCATCCTGTACGGGGGACTTCTTTCTGTAGGGGTTGCCTATACCCTTCAACTGGTGGCTCAGAAAAGTGCTCCGGCGGCGCATGCCGCGATTCTGATGAGCCTCGAAACGGTCTTTGCCGCCCTGGGTGGCTGGCTGGTCTTGGGAGAAACCCTCTCTATGCGTGCGCTTTTCGGTTGTGCACTGATCCTTTCAGGAATGTTTGCCTCACAGTTGTACCCCTTAATAAAAAAGTCTGCGGGTTAAAATAATCGCGAAAAAAGTCTTGACAAGACATAAAATTAGAGTTATATAAGCTGCGCTACCTTAAGGTTGGAGGTGTATAGGAAAATGACAGAGGGTATCTCAAAGCACGCTACACATTATGCCAATTATTACTTTGGCTTTTTTTGCTTTTTTAGTGGGGAGGGTCTGCCCGTCGGTTGATGTGTTGCAGAACACAGGATTTCAAGGCCGTGGGCAGATAAAACCCGCGGCCTTTTTTATTACTTGGAAAGGATAGAGAGATGAAACGAAGGGTTGAAAGAAGACAGGGAAGCATTTTTTACGCCAACTACTTTTTTAGCTGGAGAGGTCCACCTGCAGGTTGACGTGCAAAGGTGCACATGCCGCGGGTGGACACAGGGTTCTTCCCGCGGTTTTTTTATAACCAAATAACTGCAAGGAGGGAAAAATGATAGGAAAAGAAATCAGGATGGAGAGAATTATCAATCGCAACACAGGTAAAACGGTTATCGTACCAATGGATCACGGCGTTGCATCTGGCCCCATTTCGGGAATAACGGATTTACAGAGAGCCATGAACCAAGTGGCCTTTGGCGGTGCAAATGCGGTGATCGTCCACAAGGGGATCGTGTCCCGTGGGCATCGCAAAGTGGGGCCGGATATGGGGTTGATTATCCATCTCTCGGGAAGCCTGTCCATGCCACATGACGCTGGTGTTAATGCCCTGGTTTGCACAGTGGAGGAGGCTATCAAGTTGGGGGCTGACGCGGTATCGGTTAACATTGATCTCGGTAACGGGGGTGAAAGGGAAATGATGAAGGATCTCGGCGCAGTTTCACAAACGGCGGCGGAATGGGGGATGCCCCTCGTTGTTATGGTATCTCCTCAAAAAACTGCGGATACTGGTTCCACCGATGCGGAGGCCGTTAGACATGCTGCCCGGTTGGGTGCGGAATTAGGGGCGGACGTGGTAAGAGTCCCCTACACGGGAGACCCTGAATCATTCCGTAAGGTTGTGGAAGGCTGTGATGCTCCGGTCGTCACGACAGGCGGAACGATGATTCAATCGGACCGCGCCGTGTTGGAAATGGTTTATG
>JALTEW010000400.1 GCA_027073795.1 bacterium
GGCCTTGATCAGAGAGAGCGGTGTTTGCTCGGCAAAAAGAACAACCGCATCAACTGAGGATAGAGCGACCAATACCCTTGCCCTGTCATTCTCCCTGATTACCGGGCGGGACGGGCCTTTCAATGCTTTAACAGAGGAATCAGAGTTCAGGCCGACAATCAGGCGTTGGCCCAGGAGTTTGGCCTTTTCAAGATAGGTAACATGACCGGCGTGCAGGAGATCGAAACAGCCGTTGGTAAAGACTATTTGCTCTCCCCTGGCCCGCCATTCCTTAACCTTGGATATTACATCAGGCAACAGGCATATTTTCTGCGATTGTTCCAGGCTCTGTTCCATAGACAATGCCTGCAATAGTTCCTGGCGCTGGATTGGAGCCGTACCCATCTTGCCAACCATAATCCCGGCCGCAATATTGGCAAGGATAAGGGCATCGAAGCGGCTTATTCCGGCAATATTCAACGCCACATCGGCGGCACTGCCGCCATTTCCCATAAGGAGGACATTGCCTTCATGTTGCAGGCAATTATCAACGGCATTAGCGGCCTCGATACTGATTCCTTGCAATCTAACAGTATCTTCAATGACCCGGATATGTTCAGGAAAGGTATTCGTGACGATTTCTTTGGATATCTTATTTTGCATTTGATTTGTTCTGGTGGATGTGTGCTTCTCAGATTCGATGTTACTTTGTGAGGGAAGCATAAGAAGGGGGTTAAGTCCTGCTTTTGCCCTCTGTCCCTCTCGGCCTCTTGCACCTCAATTGAGAGTTCTTCTATATGTTTTTTTATCTCGGCAAATTCTGCCTGTTTGTCTTGCAGGAAAGTGGCTGTTACCCGCATTTCTTCTTTTATCCCCTGTGGAGTGAGGATGTACATATAGGCCGTCTTGTTGTGCGATGCGGTGAAACGCTCCATCTTCACGAAGCCCTTTTTCAGCACTTCACGAAGCCCTTTTTCAGCAGCTCGGTGAGGCAGTAATTAAACTTGCTTAGGCTGATGGACATCTTAGCCGCCATCTGCCGATGGTTCTGGTTTGGGTTGTTGCACAAAAAGGGACAAAAAGGAGTCGGGCCGCCGCAACCATTTGTCTTGCAAATTGGGGTCGGACCAAGCTACCTTTTTAATATCATTGCCAATCCGCATTGAGACCTGTTCGTAAGTACCTGAAATCACAAGACCTAAGTTTACGTTTTGGGGCAAAAATGGGCAATATAGGTTCTAAGTTATTCCACTAAGTTGGTAGCTGTCACCATTTGGAGATGTGGTATGTCCTTAAGCTCAGGTGGTGGGCGGACTACAATAACACCTACAAACAGTCGATCCAGTAATTAGGTCTTTGTTTCTGATGCATAATTGATGGACCTGGAATAATTCTGGGGGCAGCATATCTATCTCCCACTTTTTCAAAAAAATTGCTTTTTCAGAATTTTTAACGCTTCCTCTCTGCTGATTGTTGGGGGATGGGACCGGGTCCATAATTGCCGGGGGTAGGTATGTTCCTTTCAGAAAATATCAAATTTTTGTAAATCCCACTCAAACAGGGGTTAAATCAGGGGTTAAGCCAGATTACACAAGGTCTGGCTGTGAATATGTGAACTGAAAAAAACGTAAATTTTTCTCACGTTTTCTTGAAATAAAGCATAAACACCCCCCATCTTTTATAAGTCAGAATCCAAAAGATGTAATGGAATTTCAACTTTTTCCTTATTTGCAATCTTTTTGAC
>JALTEW010000401.1 GCA_027073795.1 bacterium
GTGGCGGAAGAGGTAGAAGAGCGGTTTAAAGCCGTGATCACCAGCGACCTCGGCACGCAGGATGTAGGATCCGTTTCCGGATGCCGGGTGGATGACCCGGTAGAGTTAAGACGAAAGACGGTCGGGCGCCCCCTCCCAGGCAACCAGATTATCCTGAAAGATGAAAAAGGGAATCCCGTTCCGGAAGGGGAACCGGGCATTCTATGGTTTCGCGGCCCCCACGCCCCCGCGGGGTATTACCGCGACCCTGAAATGACCGCGACGGTTTTCAAGGAGAATGGATGGACCACAACAGGGGATATTGTCAAGTTCGACCGCGACTGCATGTGGATTCTTGGAAGGCAAAAGGACATGATCATAAGAGGGGGTCAAAACATTTATCCTTCCGAGATTGAGGGCATGCTCAACGATCACCCAAAAGTAGCCAATGTCGCCATCGTGGGAATGCCCGACAAGGAGTTCGGAGAACGCGCCTGTGCCTATGTGGTGTGCAAGCAAGGTGAAACCCTCACGTTTGAAGAGATGGTTGCCTTTCTCCTCGAGAAAAAGATCGCCAAGTACAAATTGCCCGAGCGTCTCGAAATTGTCCCACAGCTTCCCACTGTAGGTGATTCAGGAAAGGTGGACAAAAAGACGTTGAAAAAGGATATCGAAGAAAAGCTCGCAAAAGAAGGGAAATAGGATGCCCGCTCCCCGCATATTAATCATTTCAACCCTCGACACAAAAGGTCAGGAAACCCTGTATCTGAAAAATCGAATTGAAGCACTCGGCGCCCATACCCTCCTGATGGATCTTTCCATGGGAATCCCGGATACCGATCTTCCGCCCGCCGAGATCCCGGCATCCGAGGTGGCCCACGCAGGGGGGAGCAGCATCGGTGAAATCCGCAATTCTCGCGAGCGGGCAAAGATTACCACCACCATGATTAAAGGGGCAAAAACCATCGCAAAGCATCTCCAGGCGGATGGCGAGATCCAAGGAGTTGTCGGCCTAGGGGGCTCCACCGGTTCCCTTATGGCAACCGAGGTCATGCGGGCCCTCCCCTTCGGAATAGCCAAGTTGATGGTTTCATCCACCGCCGCGCTTCCCGGTCTCTCCACCCGTTACATCGGAAAGGGGGATATTGCCCTCTTTCATACCGTTATCGAGATCGCCGGTTTGAGCAATTTGTTGAAACAGGCCTTGGACCGGGCGGCGCACGCCATCTGTGCCATGGCAGAGGTTCCTTTCCCAGAGAAGAAGGGGCACAAAGACCGGTTTGTCGTGGCATTGACCATGCTGGGACCCTGTGAACACTGCGCCAGCACTGTGCGAAAACGCCTTGAGGAAAAGGGATGTCAGGTGATCGGATTTTCGGCGGCTGGCATTTCGGATGCCGCCATGGAGGATATGGTTCGCCAGGGGCTCTTTGACGCCGTTATCGACCTGGCGCCGGGGGGTGTTGGCGAGGCCCTCTGGAAGGGAATGCGGGCCTCCGGGCCCCATCGCATGGAAGCAGCCGGGGACAGGGGCATCCCCCAGGTCATCGCGCCCTGCAGCGTCAACTTCATGACGCCACGGAAGTCCCAATACAAGCCGGAGTATCACTCCCGGCGCAAGATTGACCTGGACAAGCACCGCACATGGATCCGCCTCTCTCCCGAAGAGATGAAGGCTGTTGCGGATGCCTTTGTCGAAAAGCTCAACAAGGCCAAGGGCCCCGTCCGGGTGGTCATCCCGAAAAAGGGTTGGTCCGCCGTGGACCGGGAGGGAAGCCCCGCCTATGACCCGGAAGAAGACGCGATCTTCACAAACCTTTTGAAAAAAGAGCTGAAAAAGGATATCATTGTCCGGGAAGTGGACGCCAACCTGGAAGACCCGCCCTTCGCGGACGCGGTTGTGGATGCCTTTTTGAAGGTAACTGGTACATAAAATTTAATTAAAAGGAGAATATGATGGGAGAAAATAAAGCGGCAACATCAACAGCAGAAGCCCTTCGCAAAACGAGAACCTATGGCAAGGTTCGATGCCACAACCCCAGTTGTATGGACAGGATTCAACCTGAGCCTGGTGCAGACCGCGTGAAGTGTCCCAGATGCGGCATGGAATACCGCCTTTACTGGGTCAATCCCCATCTTCCAAGGATACGCGGACCGGTATGGGAGGTCAATCGAAAAATTGCAGAAAAGAAATTAGCAGAACTTGGCTTAGAGTAATCCGGCAAAAACTAAAGGAAAGGGGGAAAATAGCATGGCGCTAAACAGAAAGATAGCCTACATTGATCTTACCACTGGTGAGATTGAAATCAAACCTATCCCACTCGAATTGAGAAAGAAGTTCCTGGGCGGCAGGGGGCTTGACGCATACCTGCTCTATAACCACACAGAGAAGGGGTGCGATCCTCTGGGACCCGAAAATACACTGATAGTCAGTGCCGGGCTTTTGGTTGGCACCTGTGCATCAGCAACCAGCAGAACGGATTTTATGGCCAAATCCCCCCTTACGGGCCTTATAGGCAATGCAAATATGGGAGGGTTTTTCGCGCCAGAGCTTGCCTGGGCAGGGTTCCATCATCTTGTCATAAAAGGCAAGGCAGAAAAGCCGGTGTATCTCTGGGTCCATAATGGCGAAATAGAAATCCGCGATGCATCGTATCTCTGGGGGAAGACCACCACCGATACCCAGTGGGCCATCCGAGAAGAGTTGGGAGACGAAGACATCAAGAGCGCGGTTATTGGGCCGGCTGGCGAAAACCTTGTCCGGTTTGCCAACGTGATGACAGGAATAAAGGACTCTGCCGGAAGGACTGGCATGGGTTGTGTTATGGGCTCAAAAAACCTGAAGGCGATAGCCGCTAGGGGGATACTGGACATCAAGATTGCGCACCCTGAAGAGGCCCTTGAATACAATAAAAAATTCATAGATCAGATCACAAGCGCCAAGGTAAGTCAGACGCAGGGAACCCTTGGCACCCCCTTTATCTGGGGCGCAACCAACTGCTGGGGCGGGATAAGGACGAGAAACTTTCAATACAACCAGCTCGAATATGCAGATGAAATCGAACCTGAGGCCATTGATGAGGTATGTAATGAAACCATTGGCCCTTATCACATGGCGGGGTGTTTTGGTTGCCAGGTTCATTGTCGTGCCCAGTACAAGATTCCATCTGGACCGTATGCAGGCAAATACGATGAAGGACCTGAATATACCTCGCTGGGTGCCTTCGGCGGGGAGCCAGAATGCAGGAGCATAGAAACGTTGCTGACCGGGAATCATCTGGTGGACCAATATGGCATGGATAACCTCGAGACAGGAAGCCTCATATCGTGGGCCATGGAGCTTTATGAATTAGGCATCCTTACCAGTAAAGAAACGGATGGCCTCGACCTGAGATTCGGCAATGACGAAGCGCTCCTCGAGATGATTACCCGGATCTGTTACAGAAAGGGCTGGCTGGGCGATACGCTGGCGGATGGAGGCATTCCCGCGGCCGAGAAAATCGGGAAGAATTCCTTTGACTATATGATTCAGGTAAAAGGTATGAATAATCTCCACTCGGATGAAAGGGCCACTCCTGCCTTAGCGCTGAATGTTGCAACTGCCTCCAGGGGGTCTGATCACCTGAGGAGCCGTCCTGCTATCGACCTTTACCATCTTCCCGAAGATGTTTTGCGAAAAATTTACGGGAATCCAGTTCCCTATGATGGGCCGTTGAGCTCAGACCAAACCTCTTATGTAGGCAAGGCATGGGAGGTCTTCTGGCAGGAAAACTGTTATATGGCCGTTGACTGCCTCGGTATCTGCAAGTATCACACAGTGTTTCTGGGACCCACACTCCCAAATTTTGAGGATTGGTCGAAGGTCATCTACTATAACACCGGCCTGGAAATGACTCCGAGAGAAATCTGGGACATTGCGGAAAGGTGCAATAACATTGAAAGGCTTTTCAACCTCAGGGAAGGCTTCTCAAGAGATGACCTCAGGAAGGGAGACACGTTGAACCATCGCTACTTCGATGAACCGTGCAGGCGCGGGGCCCCGGATGTTATCGGCGCCAAAATAGACAGGGAAAAGTTTCAGAAAATGATCGATGAATTCTACGAACATCATGGATGGGATAAAAATGGGATACCAACCCCGGAGACCTTGAAAAGGCTTGGCCTGGATAATGAACCGTCCCATCTGCTTTAATCACTTCGTTAGAGGAGAAAGTAAATGGAAAAAATCCTTGTGATTGATCACGAAAAATGCACGGGATGCAGGTTGTGTGAACTGGTCTGTTCTGTAAAGCATGAGGGGGTCAGCAACCCTTACAGGGCACGCATCAAGATTGTCAAATGGGAAATGGAAGGAAAGATGGTACCAGTTGTCTGCCAGCAGTGCGAGGACGCCCCGTGCATGGCGGTCTGCCCCGTTCAAGCCATCTCAAGAAATGAAACCACTGGTGCGGTACAGATCGATTATGATGTTTGTATTGGCTGCAGGATGTGCATGAATGCCTGCCCGTTCGGTGCCATGGGGTATGATTGGGTTAACAAACAGGTTATCAAATGCGACCTTTGCGGTGGCGATCCTCAGTGCGTCAAGTTTTGTGAAACCGGTGCCATTCAATATGTGGAAAAATCGAGTTTGAATGCCACGAAACAACGGAAAAGCGCGGCAGCTATTGTTGATGTCATGTCTAAAGCCAGCACCGCCTTTTCAAACGTAGGATAAAATGGACAAGGTTATCGTCATCGATGCGTCAAAATGCACGGGGTGTAGATTGTGTGAGCTGGTCTGTTCTGTGAAGCACAATGGGACATCTAACCCATATCGCTCCAGGATTAAAATCAAAAAATTTGAGAAGGAGGGGATTTTTCTCCCTACCGCCTGCCAGCATTGTGAGTTTCCCCCGTGCATCGATGCCTGCCCTACGGGCACACGATTCAAAGATGCGGCGACGGGTCGTACCCTAATGGATCCTGAACGGTGCATCGTATGTCAGACGTGTACGGTCGTTTGTCCCTTTGGGGGTGTCACGCTCGATCCCGTCGAGAAAAACATCATCAGTTGCGATCTATGCGGCGGAGACCCTGTCTGCGTGAAATTCTGTGAGACCGGCGCCCTAAAATTTGTGGAAAAACAAAAACTACCACAAGATAAACGCCTTACTTCAGCCTCTCTGTTAGTAAGAAAAAAGAGCGCGAGAGGATAGAATATGAGTGGTGTGCTTATTATCGGAAACGGCATCGCCGGTGCCACAGCGGCCTTCACCTTGAGGCAACTGGATACAGCAAAAAAAGTCACCGTGGTTACGGATGAAGAATACCCCCTCTATACGATTTGTGCCCTTCCGCACTTTCTCTGCGACGAACTTGAAAAAGAGGGGTTGATGATTAAGACACCCACAGACTACGAACAATCAGGCATTCACCTTCTTACCAAAAAGACAGTTAGCGCCATCGATCCCCAAAAAAAGAAGACCTATTTTACAGATGGAGATAGCCTCTCTTATGACACTCTTGTTCTGGCCACAGGGAGCTATCCATTACGGCTTCCTCTAGATGGCGTGGACCTTCCTGGTGTTTTTTTCTTGAAAAACCTTGACGATGCCAAAGCAATAGCCGGTCATCCCTGTGAAAAGGCGGTGGTCGTAGGGTCCGGCGCCGTGGGAATCGAAACAGCCCTTTCCCTAATGAAGAGAGGTGCTGAGGTTACCATCGTGGAGCTTTTAGATCGTATCCTACCCCGGGCATTGGATAAAAAACCTGCAGATGTTCTGGCAGGGATGCTGGAAAATGCGGGCATCCGTGTGTTGACATCTGAAAAACTTATGGCTATCAAGGGAGATAATCGGGTTGCAGGCGTCACGACAGACAAAAGAGAGATTCCCTGCGATTTGGTAGTCTTGGGCGCCGGGATGCGTCCGAATGTTTCCCTCGCAAAAGAGATGGGCTGTGAGATTGGAGAGACGGGTGGGGTCAAGGTAGATGAGTTTATGAAAACGAGTGTGAATGGCGTCTACGCCTGTGGTGACTGTGCTGAAACCATCGATATGTTCACGAA
>JALTEW010000402.1 GCA_027073795.1 bacterium
GCGCATAATGACGCTTGTCCGTCTCATATTCCACATGCGCCGTCGCTATCGTAATCCCCCGCTCCCGCTCCTCCGGCGCCTTGTCTATCTCATCAAATGGAACATAATCCGCCTTGCCCTTCTCCGCTAATATCTTCGTGATCGCCGCCGTTAACGTCGTCTTCCCATGATCTACATGCCCTATCGTCCCTATGTTTACGTGCGGCTTCGTCCTCTCATACTTCTGCTTCGCCATCCCTGATCCCCCTTAATTAGGTAGTAAGTTTATCCCTTTTTCTTTTCTATAATTTCCTCCGCAATATGTTGCGGAACCTGCATATATCGTGCGAACTGCATCGTATACGTCGCGCGCCCCTGGCTCATGGAACGAATATCCGTAGCATAACCAAACATGTTGGCAAGGGGAACTTCAGCCCGTATAATTTGCACTGAAGCGCGGCTTTCCATCCCCTGAACCTTCCCGCGCCGGGCGCTGATATCGCCCATGATATCACCAAGGTACTCCTCAGGCGTCACTACTTCCACCGACATAATCGGTTCTAATAACATCATTTTAGCTTTTGAGCAAGCCTCTTTAAAGGCCATGGACCCCGCAATTTTAAAAGCGATTTCGGAGGAATCCACCTCATGATATGACCCGTCAAAAAGGGTCACCCTTACATCAACCACCGGGTATCCAGCCATGATACCCTGACTCATGGCCTCTTCCACACCATTTCTTACGGCAGGAATAAATTCCCTGGGAATCACCCCCCCGACAATTTTATCTATAAATTCGTATCCCTTACCCGCCTCATTGGGTTCCACTTTCAAATGCACATCCCCATATTGACCACGGCCACCCGTTTGACGGATGTACTTGCCCTGAGCCTGCGCTGCCCTGCTGACCGTCTCACGATAAGCCACCTCAGGCGTTCCAACATTGGCATCCACACGGAATTCCCTTAAGAGACGGTCCACAATGACCTCAAGATGGAGCTCCCCCATTCCGGAAATGATGGTCTGCCCCGTTTCCTCATCTGTCTTAACTGTAAAGGACGGGTCTTCCGTGGCAAGCAGGTTCAGAGACGTAGAAAGTTTTTCCTGATCCACCTTACTCTTAGGCTCTATGGCAATGGAGATAACGGGTTCGGGAAACTCTATGGATTCCAGAATGACGGGAGCCTTGTCATCGCAAAGGGTATCTCCTGTCAGCGTATTTTTCAAGCCCACCGCCGCCGCGATATCCCCGGCGTAAACCTCTTTAATCTCTTCCCGTTTGTTCGCGTGCATCTTCAAGAGACGCCCGATCCGCTCCTTTTTCTGGCGATTGGAATTGTAAATATAGGACCCACTCGTCATAAATCCGGAATAGACCCGGAAATAGGTTAGATGTCCCACAAACGGGTCGGTCATAATCTTAAATGCCAGGGCCGCAAACGGCTCGTCATCAGACGCCTCTCTGACAACTTCTTCACCATCCATACCTTTGCCTTTAACGGGTGGGATGTCAACAGGCGCGGGAAGATAGTCCACAATCCCATCAAGAAGGGGCTGTACCCCCTTATTCTTAAAAGCTGACCCGCAAAAAACCGGGACTACTTTCAGAGAATTTGCCCCCAGACGGATTGGCTTTTTCAATTCTTCTCCTGAGATAGCTTCCCCCTCCAGGTATTTCTCCATAAGGGATTCGTCCAGATCTGACACGGCCTCAAATATCTTTTCCCGATATTCCGCGACCTCATCCGCCATGTCTTCGGGAATAGGTATCTCTTCATAGTTCACACCAAGCGAACTGTCATCATAGATGTAGCCCTTTTCCGTAACGAGATCGACAACACCCTTAAAGTTCTCCTCGCTTCCGATCGGTAACTGTAAAACCAACGGCGTTGCACCCAGTCGATTTTTCATCATCTCAACTACGTGAAAAAAATCCGCCCCTGTACGATCCATCTTATTCACAAAGGCAATCCGTGGAACATGATACTTGTCTGCCTGTCGCCAGACCGTTTCCGACTGCGGCTCAACACCCCCGACGGCACAAAACACTGCAACAGCTCCATCCAGAACTCGCAAAGAGCGCTCAACTTCAACGGTAAAATCAACGTGGCCCGGTGTGTCAATAATGTTGATACGATGTGATTTCCAGAAACAGGTTGTCGCCGCGGAGGTGATGGTAATGCCACGCTCCTGCTCCTGTGCCATCCAGTCCATGACGGCGGTCCCCTCATGCACCTCTCCAATCTTGTGCGAAATGCCTGTATAATATAAAATTCGCTCGGTGGTCGTGGTTTTCCCGGCATCGATATGCGCCATGATCCCGATGTTGCGAATCTTTTGCAGTGGTACTAAACGTCCCAAAACCAAATTCCTTTATCTTATTCCCTGTTATTCCTTTTCCTGCTTCCTCTCCTCAGCCCTCTAAAAAAGCAAACACAACCCCTCTCCCAACCAATAAAACAACTATTTCAATGTTTCGTAGGGGCTACTTACCAGCGATAATGTGCAAAAGCCTTATTGGCCTCTGCCATCTTATGGGTATCTTCCTTCTTCTTTATAGACGCGCCCTTGTTGCTTGCCGCATCCATCAACTCGCCCGCCAGTTTTTTCACCATCCCGCGTTCCCCGCGTGACCTGGCAAATGCAATAATCCATCGAACTGCAAGGGAGGTTCGCCGATCTGAACGCACCTCTACCGGAACCTGGTAAGTTGCGCCCCCAACCCGCCTCGATTTTACCTCAATCACAGGCTTGACATTCTCCACGGCCTTTTTGAAAACCTTCAGCGGATCTTCCTTGACCTTCTGCTCGATTTCCTCCATCGACTGATAGAAAATCTTTTCAGCCAGAGACTTCTTCCCGCACACCATCATCCGATTGATGAATTTCTGGACAAGCACATCCCTGAACTTGGGATCCGGCGATATTTCTCTCTTTCTGACTCCTCTTCTTCTTGGCATAGATCCTATTTCCCCTATTTAGGCCGTTTTGCTCCATATTTTGACCGGGCGTTTCTTCTGTCCTGTACACCTAAGGTATCCAGTGTACCCCGAATAATATGATAACGAACACCCGGAAGGTCTTTTACCCTGCCACCCCGAATCAACACAACGGAGTGCTCCTGAAGATTGTGCCCGATACCTGGGATATAAGAGGTAACTTCCATCCCGTTGGTTAGCCTGACACGGGCTACCTTCCTGAGGGCCGAGTTAGGCTTTTTGGGCGTGGACGTATAAACCCTCGTGCACACCCCCCGTTTTTGAGGGCATCCCTTTAAAGCAGGGGCAGCTTGCTTCTTTTTTACCTTCTGCCGGCCAAAGCGCACCAGCTGGTTGATCGTCGGCATAAATTACAACTCCCTAAAAATTTTTATACTTCTCATATCCGCTTCCACAAAGCCGGAAGAAACTACCAGTTTTAAACCCCCTTGTCAAGTCTTCAAATAAAAATTTTTTTTAAACTTTGAATTTTCCCCAAACAGACACACCAACCCTATCAATCTCCAAATCGCCACACCCTCTGAATTGACGAAAACTGCTTCTTATGTTAATTCTTTCTACATAATACACCAGCAAATCTGCAGGTTCAGACTATGACAGTTCGCATTGGAACATCCGGGTGGAGCTACAACCATTGGAAACATAGCTTTTACCCTCCAAAGCTGCCAAAAAATAAATGGCTTGCTTACCTCGCCTCCACTTTTGACACGGTAGAGATAAACGCTACCTTTTATCGTCAACCAAAACCTGAAACCTTTGAAAAATGGTACGCTCAAACCCCCGATAAATTCCATTTTTCCATTAAGGCAAACCGATTCATCACCCACATCAAAAAGTTAAGCGGCACACGGGATTCAATGATTCGCTTCTACACCGCCCTCTCCCCCCTCAAAGAAAAGATTGGCGCTATCCTTTTCCAGTTTCCCCCCTCTCTCCGCTTCGAACCTGAAACGGTGAGGCAATTTCTTAGCCAGATTGATGATAGATTCCACACAACCATTGAGGTTAGGAATCCTTCTTTTTTCACAAAAGACTTCTACAATCTCTTAAAAGAATATCGTTGCGCCCTATGCTGGTCTGACACGGGGGGACGTTACCCCTATGAGGAGGTTATTACAGCAGATTTCCTGTATATTCGCCTTCACGGCTCCCCTCTTCTCTACCGATCGTCCTACTCCGAGGAATTTTTAACCACTCTCGGACAAAAGATAATAGATTCAGGGCTGGACGCTTTCATCTATTTTGATAATGATGCGGAAGGATACGCCCCTAAGAACGCCCTGTGGCTGAAAAAATTCATCGAGAGTAAAAGCGCTATTTAAAAGAAATTACCTGTCAATACAACTGAGGGCACCCATATCAGGTCGTACCATCCCACCGATGGTTCGCGTGACCCCCATAGGCTCAGGATTCATGTAAATCAAGAGATCTTACCCTTTGGGCAGGAACTTGATAGATTTCTATTATTTATTGGTCAAAATCACCTAATGGAGAAAGATATTAGTTTTAAACCAGAAGATACTTGCGACGTACTTCCTCATTGTCTCTCAGATCCTCAATGCTTCCCTCGTAACGGATACGGCCGTTGTCGATCACGTACCCACGGTCGCTCAGTTCAAGGGCTACTTTAAGGTTCTGCTCGGCCAACAGGACAGTGAGACCGCTCTCCTTAAGACGCGCAATCTGTTCGACCAAGGAGTTAACAATCAATGGTGCCAGTCCCTCAGTGGGTTCATCCAACAATAGCACCTCCGGATTGATCATTAAGGCCCTTGCAATGGCAAGCATCTGCTGCTCTCCGCCGCTTAAAAACCCGGCCCTCCGCCCATCGATACGGCCAAGAGCCGGAAAGAATTCGTAAATCCTGTGCTTGTCCCACCTGGAAACTCCAGGCTGCCCGCGCTCGACGATCTCGAGGTTTTCACCCACGGTCAGATTGGCAAATACCCGCCTATCATCGGGCACATATCCCAGGCCCAGGCGCGCCATGCGGAAAGGTTTTTGGCCAGTGCAGTCGCTACCCTTAAAACGGATAGTTCCTTTACGCGGCGGCGTCATTCCCATGATGCTGCGCATGGTAGTGCTTTTGCCTGCCCCATTACGCCCCAAAAGACAGACCACCTCTCCACGGGATACCGCAAGTGAAACACCAAACAGGATGTGACTTGACCCATAGTAGGTATGGATGTCCTGAACTTCTAACATATATCCGCACCACCCAGGTAAGCTGCCTGCACAAGCGGGTCGCGCCTCACCTTTTCAGGGTTATCTTCAATAATTGTTTTCCCCTGTTGCATCACCATAATGCGCTGGGCAATGGTAAAAACCAATTCCATGTCGTGCTCACAAAAGAGAATGGTAAGCCCCATTTCCCGGTTTAGTTTTTTTATCAGCTCCAGTGCAAAAGCGGTTTCTTCAGGGGACATTCCAGCTGTGGGTTCATCAAGGATCAGCAGTTGCGGGTCAGTGCCCAATGCGATGGCCATCTCCAGCACTTTCTGGTCGCCGTGTGAAAGCGAGCCACTGATATAATCGGCCTTGTCGGTGAGACCTACGCTGTCAAGAATTTCAAGGGTCTGTTCCACGGCCATCTTACGCGCCGGCACAAACAGATTCAGCGTCTTTTTTAGCCGTGATAAAACCGCCACTTGAACGTTCTCAAAAACACTCATGCGGTTGAAAATGTTGACCACCTGATAGGAGCGACTGATGCCTTTTTTACATATGCGGTGGAGAGGCAGCCCGGCGATATTCTCACCTTTAAAGATTACACGGCCACTGTCCGGAACCAACTGTCCGGTAATCAGGTTAAACAAGGTTGTCTTTCCGGCCCCGTTAGGCCCGATAACAGCTACCACCTCGCCTTCTCCAACCTCCAGGTTGGCATCCTGTACAGCCACGAAACCACCGAAGCTCTTCCTTAAATTCTCAACCCTCAGCATGTCATAGCCTCTCGGCATGCGTCTGGCTGGTGCGTTGCCTGGTTTTTTTAACGGCAAAGCCCAGCACCCCGTCGGGCAGGAAAAAAATCAGAAGCATG
>JALTEW010000403.1 GCA_027073795.1 bacterium
CCTTACGAGGGCAAGAATGAAAGAGTTCCTGGAAGACGAGTTTGTCTGGTACATGTATAACCGTGCGTGTAGCGTAGATGCTGTGACTCCATCGCGGGAAGTCAAGAGAGTAGTTCGGAACGCGGGGAAGGAAGCTCAGCAGATGGAGAGTTCATCTATACGCCCTGGACATCTTCTGCTGGGAATCATGCGTGACACCGATTTGGCTGCCACGAAGCTACTTTCTCAGTACGGACTGGATCTCGATACTGTGCGCGAGGCAATTGGACAAACCGAATTTTGGCATATACCTCAACATGAACTCCCACTACATAAGGAAGTAGATGGATTGGCATTTAGCCCAACCAGCGAACACATTGCAACGATTTCTGTGGAGGGAATCGTCCGGCTTTGGGAACTGGAGACCTCAAAGGAACTTGGGGCAATCTCAGTCCCTGGTCCAATAAGGAAAGCTATATCATTCACTTACGATGGCCAACTTATCGGAATAACCTCAAACGATACGGTAACGTTGTTAAACGCCGCAACTGGGCTCGTTGTGGGGGAAATCCGAGTACATAGTGCTTCAATTTCATCTTTTGCTTTTAGCCAAAGCGATGATCTACTGGCGATCGGCTACTCGGATGGAGTAATAGTATTATGGGACATTCAGGCGCACAAAGAGGTCTGGCGCTACCCGGCTGATAAGGGCCCTATAGCATATCTTACGTATAGCCCCAACGGCAAGTTCCTTGCTGGAGTGACCGCACAAACCGAATCGCGTCCGCGCCAAGGGAACCCAACAGTCATTGTTCTGGATGTGATGGCTGGGGCTCCAGTGCGAGAATTGATGCTACCCAAGTACAAGTATGCTAAACCATACCCTGTAGATGGTTTGGAAAGCTATACCATCGCGCTAGATTCAGAAGGGGAAAAGGTTGTCTTCTTTGAAAGCGAGGGCATAAACGCAGTAAGCGTTGCAACAGGGACTACGTTGTGGGAGATACCGGCCCGTGCGAAAAGAAGGATCGCACAGAGAGGGAATACCCTCGCTATCCGCTTTCCGTTTAATAATATCGGATTTTTAGATCTTGCTACTGGCCAGTGCACCATTCGCAAACTGGGCCGCAGGTCTTGGGGAACGCTTGCGGTTAGTCCAGATTTAAGCCTTCTGGCTTCTGGCACATCGGGAGGGATCTCTCTCATCGATGCCCATACGGGGAAGGTACTCAGAAATTTGGGGCCAAAACATGCGGGCCCTGTCAGGCTCCTTGCGTTCAGTCCGGACGGGAAACTCCTAGCCTCTGGCTCCGACGACTGTACGATCAAATTATGGGATACTGAGCGCAAGGAGGAAGTAGGCTTTCTCGCACTCGCAAGTTGTTTAGCTAATCCCCCAATGACCATAGCTTTTAGCCCCAATGGCTCAAAAATAGCTTGCGGTGATCTCGGCGGGGGGGTTAAAGTATGGGATATTCATAATAAAGACGTGTTACTGGAAACTGAACCCGAACATCCTTTCTCAGCCCCACTAGAGATCGCTATGAGTGGGACTTATGTCGCCGCTTTATTCGAAAAAGAACTGCTAATTTGGGATCTTACAACACGGGATCTCTGTCTGCGAGAAAGCATTAAGCGAGTGCGAAGTGAGCGAGTAAGGGGCCCCCTGAGGCACAGCCGCCCGGCTCGCGGCTTTATTGGCTTTAGTCCGAGTGGTGACCTGTTGGCTGTG
>JALTEW010000404.1 GCA_027073795.1 bacterium
GGATATTAACAAATGGAAGGAAAAAATTCAAATGCGCCGTTTCCATAGGCAATCAGGAATGTTTCTCCAGCTGATAAAGGTGGTGCTTTTCAATATAATCCTCTACAGCAAGGGGGATAAGATAGCGGATGGAACGCCGCTCATGGATAAGCTCCCGGATGTTTGTTGAAGAAATGTCCATTAATGTCACGCTTTGATGGAATATCTTCTGTCCCGATAAATGAACATAGGAATCATGTCGTCGGTCATAGGTGTAAAGGCGCGCGATGGAGGACGGCAAAACATCCTCCAGATCAAAGCGATGATAGCCCGGACGGGTCATAATCACAAAATGGCAAAGAGACAGAAGCTCGTCATATCTGTGCCATGAGGCGATATCCCGGAATGCATCAAGGCCTACAATAAAAAAGAGTTCCCCGGGGTAGTGTTTTTTCATCCAGAAAACCGTGTTTATGCTGTAGGAAACACCTTCCCTCTCCATCTCATAATCTGAAACTTCAAAGTGATAATTTCCGCGAATCGCAAGCTCGGTCATGGCATAGCGATGCTCGGCCTTTGCAATCCTGCCCGGGTCTTTATGGGGTGGAACGGCAGAAACCATAAACACGACTTTCAGGAGGCTAAAGGCCATTCTTACCTCTTCCGCAGCGCGCAGATGCCCCAGGTGAATTGGGTTAAAGGTTCCCCCAAAAAGGCCGATACGTTTCAATGGATCCCTCACACCCGAACCTGCCCTTCCCCAAAAATGACAAACTTGGTAGTGGTCAGGTCCCTGGCCCCCATAGGTCCAAAGGCATGGAGTTTGGTTGTACTGATACCAATTTCCGCGCCAAGGCCAAGCTGCTGTCCGTCACTGAACCGCGTGGAGGCATTAACCAGCACAACCGAAGAGTTTACGCGCTTCAAAAACGCCTGGGCACTGGCGTAATCGCTCGTTACAATCGCCTCCGTATGCGCCGAACCATAGGTCTCAATATGTGTGATGGCCTCATCGAGATTGGAGACAACCTTGACTGACAGGATAAGATCAAGATATTCCGTAGGCCAGTCTTCTTCAGTAGCGGGAACCACCTCACCCGGACATAAGGCCTGGGTTTTTTTACAACCCCGGATTTCAACACCTAATTCTCTAAACTTTTTGACCATTCCGGGGAGAAACGCCTCTGCGACCGCCTCATGGATCAGGAGGGTTTCCATAGCGTTACAGACACCGGGGCGCTGGACCTTGGCATTGATACATATACCTTCAGCCATGGCAAGGTCTGCCGACGCATCCACAAAAACATGGCAGACCCCTTTATAATGTTTGATAACCGGCACCCGTGAATTTTCAACCACAAAGCGTATCAATCCTTCCCCGCCGCGCGGTATAATGAGGTCGAGATAATCTTCAAGCTGGATCATCTCTAAAATCGCCCTGCGATCGGCAATGGGAATGACCTGAACCGCTCCCTCCGGTACCTTTTCCTCAGTCAGGGATCCCTGGATAATTCTTCCGATAGTCAGATTAGACTCCAGCGCCTCAGAGCCCCCCCGAAGCAGCACGGCATTGCCCGACTTCAGGCAAAGCGCGGCAGCATCCGCCGTGACATTGGGGCGGGATTCGTAGATAATCCCCACAACTCCGAGTGGAATACGCATCTTCCCAACCATCAATCCATTGGGCCGGGTCCACATATTCGTAATCTCGCCCACCGGATCGGG
>JALTEW010000405.1 GCA_027073795.1 bacterium
AACGTTACCTTGATTGACGCCATAGGTGCCGGTGAGCTTTTTGTAATTTAATGTAGCTCCTGTTTTACGGATACCAGCTTCTATCAGGGCAATGTTGTCTTTCTTGGCGTTTCCATTCGACACTATCTATCTCGGTCAGCTTTAGCGGCTGGTCGTGTTCTACTTCAACTCTTTCTTGCTGCTTCCTTTTGCGCGTACTGCCGGGGAAAATCGGCACCAGAATAACCATGCCTTTTCCCCCCTTTCCGTACATGCCGGAGATGTCACCCCGGTATTGTTTTTTGTCCTATCGTCCCGACAGTCCTTTGTCAAAAAGGCAACCGTCAGCAGAGCAACAATGGTTATTGGGTATCCCCCACAGCAATGCCAGGGTTGGGACCGTGCTGTTGCGCGCAAGGGCATTTTTCGCCAATGTGTCCCCGCGACGTACCGTGTAAGTGCTTCTGTTAGCGTGGGCCGAAGACCCCGCTATCACCATAACGATTAGCAGTAATGCAATAGCTAATTCATCGTGTCACCTTCCTGATATAGTTGCGTATTATCCGCCTTTCCACCACTACATCTGTGTGATATCACGCCTGAATCCCCAGAAAGTTCCCGGTAATTTCTGACCACCTGAAATATTTGTTTTCACTGTAAACAAATACCAAATGCTTATATAACGTCTGAATTTCTGGTGGTCAGAAATTCGCAGGTGGTCAGAAATTATTGTGCTACAAGCTCCCTATATGTGGTGGTTTCGGATTTACAGATATTTCATTGTGTTTTCCGAGTCTTCTTGCCGATGCTCTATCTCGCCGCTGGCAATGTAAAACCGCAATGCCTCCTTTAGCAACGCCGCTCGTGACCCCTTCGGCGTGCCTAAAAACGCGTCAATGACATCGCGATCTTTGTCTAAATCAAAGGTCATTGTCATTGAAAACCTCATTCTCCTTGATGGGGGCCTGCCGACGCGGTGTGTGCTCACCCTAACGTTCTTGTCATGGTCCATGGCTCTATCGATTCTTTTGTCAGTACACTCAGATTACAAATGAATAACTCAACCGGACGGTGCGACTTATAGTACCAAATGCTGGCCTGAGAAACGATGCTGGATTGGACCGCTGTATCCGGAACGACAAAATACAGGTTATCACCGTTCAACAGCATCATATTGTCGATTTTCTGGGCAAAGGCATCGCTTTGTTTTACTGTGCGCTCAACCTCAACGTAGATAGTTTTCTCCCCTTTGGTGGCAGCCAGATCAGGCGCTATCTGATGTCTATCCATCTGAATAACTTGCGGCAACACGTCTATCACATAGCCGAAACGGTGTTCGAAGATGTCCGCTGTGCGCAAGTTGAGCCAGACGTGTTCTAACCCTTTATGCCGACGAAGCAATTCGTCCAGTTTAGGCAAAACTGCCGGACGGTTGAAATAGCGCTGGTATGCTTGCATGCCCGCCTCTGTCAACCGCATCAGATAAGGCGTGTTGCCGCGTGCATCTGGTCGCGGTTTCAATTCCTCTAACAATCCGGCATCTGATAATTCACGGAACATACGATAATTTTTGCTGGAAATTTCATTGTCAGCAATAAGTGTGTCCATTACGACAGAACGCAGGCAAGCGCCGGTGCTTCCCAACACACCCAGGACAGCGATAGCCGCTTTGGAAAGTCTCTGCCCGCTTTTGCCGGGCGATTGGAAGAGCCCTTTTTCATTC
>JALTEW010000406.1:0-5662 GCA_027073795.1 bacterium
GATATACTTATTTTTAGCTTGAAATTTGTCCTGCATTTTGGTATAAGGAAGGTGGATATTAGCCAAGCTCGAGGTAAAAGGCATGATAAATATCAAAGATCTTCAGGGCGGCTACGGTCCGGAAAGCAGGGATGGAGGGGGAAAGTACCCCTGAAGGCGCCTTTTCGACTTTCATTTATGTGATTTGTAGTGCTATAAACCGATTTTTCACCTTCAGGAAACCGTTGAACCCTATTTTTTCCCTGTTTGGCTTCTACCTATATGAATATGCCTATCATACCCAAATAAAAGCATCCTGACTTTTTACGAGGGTGTCAATGTTGCTTCTCTTTGCCTTTTATGGATGGAATCAATCTTTTTCCTCGAGGAGGTAGCCGGCGCCACGAATGGTATGGATGAGCTTTTTTTCAAAGGGGCGGTCAATCTTGTCGCGCAATCGGCAGACACGTGCCTCCACCACATTGGTTTGAGGATCGAAGTTATAATCCCAGACATGTTCCATAATCATGGTCTTGGAAACAATCCGCCCCGCGTTTCGCACGAGGTATTCCAGAAGGGCAAATTCCTTGGCCTGCAGCTCAATTTCGGTACCCTGGCGCAAGACCTTGCGCTTGGCCAGGTCCATCTTAAGGTCTCCAACCTCCAATTGCATTGGCTCGGGGATGGCGTTGGCGCGTCGGATCAGGGCCTGGATACGCGCCAGCAGTTCGGCAAAGGCAAAGGGTTTGATGAGATAGTCATCTCCGCCGGCGTGCAGCCCCTTAACCCGGTCATCTACCGAGCCCCGAGCACTGAGGATGAGGACTGGCGTTGTAATCTTCTGGCCTCGAAGCCTTTCAATTAGTGTGATACCATCCAGTTTTGGCAGCATGATATCCACGATAGCCGCGTCGTAAGGTTCGGTCAAAGCCAGGTGCAAACCATCCTCACCGTTGTCGGCATGGTCCACGGCGTATCCCTCCTGGCGCAACCCCTTGGCAACAAATCCCGCGACGCGCTTATCATCTTCTATGATGAGAATTCTCATGCATATCCCACGTGAAAGTTTTTTACTTATTCTGTGCGAAACTCTACCACAGATTCCCGGGTTGATTCAAGGACCTCTGTCCGTTTCTGTTTGACTTGAGGCCTCACCTTTTCGATTGAGAAAATATTTGACTTGACAGGGAATGCTGCGTAAGATCCTGTTAGAGTTTATTGGGAAAAGAGGCGGAGCGAGCAGAAAATTTTCTTCGCGCAGCAGGCGTTCGGATGAAAAAAGCCCCGAGGAATCTGACCCCAAAATACCAATAAGGAGACAGTAGATGGGGAAGAAAACAATTCCAATGTGTGCGATTTGTGCCGTAAGCCATCGAGCGTGCACCGAGGAAGATGGAGAGGGTCCGGCATTTTGCCCTACAGAGAACAAGAGGGAAATCATCGAGAAAGCCAACAGGGAATATGAGAAACCCGAGGTCAGGAAGTTTGCTCGAATGGCTTCTATTCAGGAGGGCGAGTGTTACGCCAACCGGCATATCAAGCCCTATGTATCACATCCCGTGAAGCCGAGGGTGCAGGAGGTTTGTGAATTTGCGAAAAAGATGGGATTTCAGAGACTGGGGATTGCCTTCTGTGAAGGACTTTTCAAGGAAGCTCGGGCCTTGGCAGAGATTCTGACGGTGCAAGGGTTCGAAGTGGTTTCCGTGGTTTGCAAGGTGGGGCGTACCCCGAAAGAGGTTTTGGGAATTAAAGAGGAAGAGAAGATTCTGATCGGGGAGTTTGAACCCATGTGCAGTCCCATCGCTCAGGCCATGGTGCTCAACGATGCCAAAACGGATTTTAATGTTGTGGTAGGCCTGTGTGTGGGACATGACTCCCTCTTTTTCAAGTACAGCGATGCGCCTGTGACAGTCCTGGTGGCAAAGGACCGTGTCCTGGGTCATAACCCCGTGGCCGCCTTGTACACCAGCGGTTCCTACTATGCCCGGCTCCTGCGACCAGGGATTGATCCACCCGAGGAAGGGGCAGAAAAGAAACCCTGATAGAGTTGTTTTGCACCTTTATCTCTCCCCGCTTGCCGGCTTTATGGCAAACCCTCTCTTTCAAGGAGCATTGCCTTCTTTGTAAAAGGCGATACATATCCTCGAGGGGTGGCTGTTTCGTTGACTCCCCTATAAATATCCGCTATAAAATCCTAAATCAAAGGAGGATAAGATGAGTAAAAAACGGGTGGTGAGTGGTATGCGCCCAACGGGAAAATCCCATCTTGGGCATCTTCATGGAATCTTCGAGAACTGGCGCGCGTTGCAGGACACGTACGAGTGTTTCTATTTTGCCGCTGACTGGCATGCCCTGACCTCCGAATACAAACACCCCGAAGTGGTGGGGCAGAACCTGTGGGAGATGTTTGCCGATATGCTCAGCGCCGGGGTAGGCACAGGCGAAAATGCGGGGTATCTGTTTATCCAGTCACAGGTTAAGGAACACGCGGAACTCTTTCTTCTCCTTTCCATGGTTACCCCTCTCGGCTGGCTTGAGCGGAACCCGACTTACAAGGAATTGATGCGGGAGCTGAAGGAAAAGGATATCCATACCTTCGGCTTTCTGGGATACCCGGTGCTTCAAGCGGCGGATATCGTTATTTACAAGGCACATTATGTCCCTGTGGGAAAAGACCAGCTTCCCCATCTTGAGATTACGCGGGAGATCGCGCGTCGTTTCAACTTCCTGTATGGGAAGGAGACGCTGGTCCCTCCGGATGCCCTGTTGACCGAAGCCGCGGCCCTGGGGGGGGTAGATGGAAGGAAGATGAGTAAGAGCTATGATAACGCCATCTACCTGGCCGATACCCCGGAGGAAATCAAACAGAAAATTTCTCGCATGGTAACCGACACCCGAAGGGCGCGGAAGTCTGATCCGGGTGAACCTGACGCGTGTAACCTTTACCCATTCCACAAAATCTATTCTCCGAAGGAATTGCAGTCTCAGATCGCTGAGGATTGCCGGAAAGCCACCATCGGGTGTGTCCAGTGTAAGAAGTACCTGATAAAGAATCTCATTGAGGGGCTCGCTCCCCTTCAGGAAAGGCGGGCGTATTATCTTGCCCACCTGGATGAGGTGAAAGAAATTGTTTATGCCGGAACAGAAAAGGCACGGGGGGTGGCAAGCCAAACCATGGCGGAAGTGCGGGATGTCCTCGGTTTCTGAAGCTTATAGTGTCAGGCTTGACCAGTTCGAGGGACCACTCGACCTTCTTCTTTTTCTGATTCGGAAAAACAAGATAGATATTACCGATATCCCCATCGCTGAAATCGCGCGCCAGTACCTTGGCACCCTCCAGGAGATGCGGCGACTCAACCTTGACCTCGCGGGAGAATACTTGGTCATGGCTTCTACTCTGATGTTCATTAAATCCCGTATGCTCTTGCCCGCAGAGCCGGCTGAAGATGGCCAGGAAGAAGACCCAAGAAGGGAATTGGTGGAGAAGCTCCTGACATACGAGCGCTATCAGCGGGCGGCACAACTGCTTCTGGAACGTCCCATCCTTTTCGAGGATACCTTTCCCCGCATCAGTCGGGAGGAAGTGGAGGCGGGCGAGGAGGATATCAGCCTTGCCCTGGGCGATATCTCCTTGGAAACCCTTGTTGATTTCTTCCGGGAGGTCTGCAGGGGACTAAAAGAACCCTTTACCCACCAGGTCCAGATGGAAAGGCTCAACCTTCGGGATCATATTCAGGAGGTCATGGAGCGGCTCCAAACAGTCCGGGACGGGCTGTGGCTCCGGGAATTACTTTCCCATCCCGTTACCCGTCTGCGGGTGATTATGACCTTCCTGGCGATTCTCGAACTGGCGCGCCAGCGGATGATCCGGGTATTTCAAGAGGGTCTTTATGAAGAAATCAGGATTCAGGCGGTTTGAATAGGCGAGAGAAAAACATGATAGCGGGTAGAACGCGATGGGGCCTTATCTTCCTTGGATGGGTGTTTTTCGCCATATCGGCCTATCCGGTATCTGCCTCTCGTTTTGCCCTTTTTGCCCTTGACATCCAGGAACCCCTTCAGGAAGGGAAGTCGGTGGGAGAGACAAGAAAGGTTGCCATTGCAAAGGGACTCAGCCAGGCCGTGGAGGAAGCGACCTATAAAATCATTCCTCAGGAGGGGCTCGATACCAGTTATCAGAAGCTCAAATCAGAGATCTTTGACCGGGCCAGCCGGTTTGTACCCCAGTATAAGATCCTCGGGGAAAGGAAATTTCCCGGAACGTTTAACCTCAGCCTTCAGGTGACGGTGGATTTGGTCCTCCTTCGAAAGGCCCTGCTGTCTGCGGGTGTTATCAGGACGGAAAAAAAGGAGAAAACTGCTCTGCAAAACCCGTCCACACTCGAAATAAGGAATCTTGTCGACGGGAAGACCCTGACGGAGATATTGCATTTTTTTAAGCAACGCCCTGACCTTGTTGATGATTTCGAAATTATTAGCGCTCGCCATGGTGATTTCGTTTTTCGTTTCTACCCCCTTCAATCGCTGGGTGAGATAACCTCCCAGATTCTGTATCACGCTCAGATCTCAGAGGGCACCTTCAAGGTTATCAAGCAGGAAAAGAATCATCTTATTCTGTCATATCGACTGGAACAACCATCCTGAGATTAAGAGAGAAGCGCCATGGAAAAAAAATCTAAAATCCTTATTGCAATTATTCCCCTTCTTTTTTTGTTGGCTGTCGCTTTTTTGGGATTTCTCGTCGCGCGTGTTGAGAAAAGGCATGCGGGTCTTATCCGTTCCGGAAAGCGTATCGGTGTTATCAGGGTGAAGGGGGTGATTACAGATTCCGATGCCTTGATTAAGCAGATAAAGCGGTTTCGGGATGATAACGGAATCGGGGGGGTTATCCTGAGAATCAATTCACCCGGCGGAGGCGTTTCTCCCTCTCAGGAGATTTATGAAGAGGTTCGGAAGCTGAATCAGCGTAAGCCGGTGATTACCTCCATGGGAAGCGTATGTGCCTCTGGGGGTTATTACATCGCGTCAGCCTCTGGAACGATCTTCGCAAATCCAGGTAGCGTTACGGGAAGCATCGGCGTTATCGTGGGGTTTTCAAACCTGAAAGGGCTGTTCGAAAAGATTGGTGTGAAGAGTTATGTGATTAAAAGCGGTAAATTCAAGGATATCGGATATCCAACCCGTGATATGAACCCCGAGGATTTCAAGGTAATCCAGGAGGTGGTTGACTCCATTTACAATCAGTTTGTCAAAGCCGTGTCGGAAGGGCGCCGCATGCCAATTGAAAAGGTAAGGGCGCTTGCTGATGGCCGTGTTTTTTCAGGGCTTCAGGCCAGGCAACTGGGGCTTGTGGACAGGATTGGTAACCTGGAGGATGCCATTGCCTTCATGGCAAGGAGACTCGGCGTCCGTGGGAAACCTCAGGTAATCTATGCGAGAAAGCCTCGGGAGAGGCTCTGGCGGTTTTTCTTTAAGTCGCTGTTCGGAAAATGGGCTCAGCCCCTCCTTGCCCCACCAGACGTTTCCCCCTTTTACTATCTGTGGCCTGTGAATGCTGTGTTTTAGCAATCTCTGACCTGATGAAAAATTCACTCTTTGGGCAGGATGAACAAGATAGACAGGGTTTTTTCTCGTGAAACTTCAGTCCCTTAGTTTCTTTGTGTTTATTGTAGTCCCCCCTGAA
>JALTEW010000406.1:5672-5972 GCA_027073795.1 bacterium
TAATGGGACTTGGCAAAGTCCAGAAGGAAGATAAAGAAGATAGAAGCCGAAAGACCCAACCATAAAAACGGCGCAAAAAAGTTGCCGCAATATGTCTCAGCAACTTATAGAAGTTCATCCCCGCCCCACTCATCACCGCGTTGATCTTGTCACCCTCTTCTCCCTTCAGCCGGTTCTTGTCCACCCGATGGCCCTGCTTCAAATGCCCGATCGATGGCTCGATGGCCGCTCGGTGCTTCATCCACTTCCATAAACGCTTGGGCGTCCTTCCCCTTCATCATAGTTGTGCCCCCGATACCC
>JALTEW010000407.1 GCA_027073795.1 bacterium
CATCATTCCGGAAATGAACATGGGGCAATATTCCCGAGAGGTCAAGCGGGTGGACCAAGGATACGCCCGAATCATCACCCTTAACCGCGTGGACGGACAGGTCATCACACCCGATGATATTCTCCGGAAACTAAAGGAGGTCTATTGATGCCTGAGTATACAAGATTGATTCACAACTATCTGCGCCATGACAAAAAATTCCCCCACGTCTGGTGCCCAGGTTGCGGCAATGGAATCCTGCTAGGTTCCCTCATCCGCGCCATCCATCAAACCGGTCTCACGAAAGATGAAATTGTCCTTGTTTCCGGTATAGGCTGTTCTGGCCGGTTGCCTGTGTATGTAGATTTCAACACCCTCCACACGACGCATGGACGGGCCCTGACCTTCGCCACAGGTGTCAAGCTCGCAAACCCGTCGCTGAACGTCATCACTATTATGGGAGATGGAGACTGCATGGCTATCGGGGGCAACCATTTCATCCACGCGGCGCGCAGAAATATCGACGTGACCGCGATTATCCTAAACAACAGCATCTACGGCATGACAGGGGGACAATACTCCCCAACTACCCCTTACGGGATGAGGGCCTCAACGGCCGTTTATAACAGCATTGAACAGGCTTTTCAGATTTCAGAGTTAGCTGTTACGGCGGGCGCCGTTTTCGTTGGAAGGCAAACGGTGTATAACGCAAAGTTGCTGGACAGCCTGATAGAGAAGGCCATCCTCAAGAGAGGATTCAGCGTGGTGGAGGTCATTACCCATTGCCACACCCAGTACGGGCGCCAGAATCACTTAGGGTCTGCCGTCGACATGCTGAAGTGGCAGAGAGACAATGCCATCCCCGTGGAAAAGGCGGCCAAGATGTCACCTGAAGCCCTGGAAGGCAAGATTATTACGGGAATTCTCGTGGACAAGGAACTCCCCGTTTATGAAGAAGAATACAACAAGGTAAGAGCAAAAGCCAAGGGACTTGCATAAAGGAGAGTATTATGCGCTATGAGGCAAGATTATCCGGTTCAGGCGGTCAGGGATTGATTCTCATCGGAATTATCCTCGCCGAGGCCGTTGGAATTTATGACGGGAAAAATGTGGTCCAGACACAGAGCTACGGTCCGGAGGCAAGAGGAGGGGCAAGCAAATCTGAGGTGATTATCAGCGATGAAACCATATACTACCCCAAGGCAACACGCCTCGACCTCCTCCTTTGCATGAATCAGAAATCATGCGACGAATACTATCTCGATCTCAAGAAGGATGGAATCCTGATCGTGGACAGCTCCCTAGTTCATCAGGTTCCCACAAACCAGGTCTACCAGATACCCTTCACACATCTGGCAAAGGAGGAACTGGGAAAGGCCTTTGTCGCAAATATCATCGCGATAGGCGCTATTGCCGAGATATCCAAGGTCGTAAAGGAATCCTCTTTAACAGAGGCCGTTTTAAAGCGGGTCCCACCCTGGAGCGCAGAACTGAACAAAAAAGCCCTCAGTATTGGGATAGAGCAAGGCAAGAAGGCTGCGGCGTCCCTGAAACTCTCACGAATTTAAATCGAGGGTCGTGCGAATGGCCCTCAACAGTTCCGCCCTTCTAAAGGGTTTGTGGATATAGCCCAAGGCTCCGGACTGCAGAAGGTTTCTAACACTTCCATCAATGGAGAACCCTGTCATAAGAACAACCTTTGCTTCAGGATCGTGTCTCT
>JALTEW010000408.1 GCA_027073795.1 bacterium
CGGTTATTCCTGGGTTCAAGTCCCAGTCCGCGCTTTTTTAAGATTTGTTTTTTGTTTTCCATTATTTTTCTTGTTTTTGCCTGTTTTCTCATTAATCGAAAAATTTATATTCTCTATAAAATCAATGCTAATAATGGCTTTTTCACTTGGTTTAATTTATGCTATAATCGCAATGATCGGCTTCGGGATTTCTGATGCTATTTCAAAAGTTCCTTCAGAGCAGATAGGGGCAAAGAAGACAATATTCTACAGAAACTTATTCTCTACTTTGTTCTTGGCTGTTGCTTTTTTTATATTTTTTAAAGACTATGCTGTTTCCTTTGTGTATATTGGATTTGCATTTTTGATAGCAATTGTTGGCTATATTCCCTTGCTTACCTTTTACAAAGCCCTGAAGCGAGGAAAAGTTGGGATTATTACACCTATAGCCAACTCTTCAGTTGTGTTTACAACAATCTTTGCAGTTGTATTTTATGGGGAGCACCTGAGTATTATAGCTATTTTTTCTATGGCAATAGTATTTTTTGGAATGGCAATTGCATTGTTCAACTTTAAGGATTTAAAGAACTCAAAGATATTTTCTTTTTCTTCGGGCCTGCCTTATGCATTAATAACCTGTTTTTTGTGGGGTCTTGTATTTTTTCTTGTAAAGATCCCTGTTAATGTTATTGGCCCCTTTCTTACTGCGGTTGTAATTGAGCTTGGAATTCTAATCATGAGCTTTTTTCATCTTAAAACAACAAAACAGAAATTTGGCCTTGATAAGAAAAGCATTCTGTATTATATCCTACTCGTTTCTTTTTTCGGCGCTGTTGGAAGCTTATTTTCAAACATGTCAATTGAGGTTTATAAAGTAAGCATAGCTTCGGCAATAATATTTGCAAACCCGATTGTTAGCATCATATATGGGAAATTTGCATATAAGGAGAAGTTTCTGCTTAAGGAAATTATTGCTGTCGCGCTTATGATTATTGGTATTATTATTATGGCATATTATGTATAATTATCGTTAATCTTATTATTTCTTCAGTGTAAATTTTAATTAAGCAATCTTAATCTAGAATTCGCTGAGCATTGCATTTCTTTGCTTTGTCTTTTTTTGCTTTAGCTCTGGCAAAGATTTTGATATTGCATTTTTTACAACATATTCTTTTATGTCAGAAAAGCTTGTCAGCTTAGTGTTGTTTTTTATTGTTTTATAGCTTAAATATAGCTATAGCATTCCATAATGCATGTGTAATTACAGAAATACCAAAAGTAACTTTTTCGATAGTATCTTCATCTGCTTTATATGTTTTTGACAGAATTTTATTTATCACAATATGATCAAAATGCATAAGACCTGCAATCGTTCTTATCTTAAGTATGTTGAACAATCCAGCTTCTTTTATTCCTCCTACAACATAAAGTATACCTTCAGAAATAGAAAATACCGCAGTGTAGAATACTCCTATATGGTACTTAAGTTCAGCATATGATTTTGCAAATTCTTCAACAAGTGGAGAGATAATCATACCTAGAATGGTAAGTTCTACTTTTTCTTTTAGCTCTTTATCTAAATCAATTTTATTTAAGTAAGTACCAACAATAACTTGTAACATTGCTGAAACAATTACAACTGCAACCAAAATTGAAATTGAGTAACTAAGCTTTTCAGTGAATGTTAGTGGTACTTTTGACGATTCTTGAATATAAGTC
>JALTEW010000409.1 GCA_027073795.1 bacterium
CCGGCTTCACAACATGCGAACGCTGAAGTTCCAGAAGCCGGAAAACCAGCAGCGTATTGCCCAGGAAACCCTTGAAATTTATGCGCCTATTGCGAACCGCCTGGGAATCGAGTGGATAAAGTCCGAGTTAGAAGACCTTTCATTCAAATACATTATGACCGACGCCTATCACTCCCTGGAGAAAAAGATCGCCAAGAGTAAAAAGGAGCGCAACCATTACATTGAATATGTCAAGAACATTCTCACGGAAAAGCTGAAGGAAGGTGGCATTGAAGCCAAGATTTCGGGACGCCCCAAATACCTCTACAGTATCTTCAAAAAGATGCAAAGCCAGAACATTGAATTCAGTGATATTTACGATATCACCGCTTTCAGGGTTATTGTAAATACCATTCCGGAATGTTATGAGGTGCTTGGCATCATCCACAACCTATGGATACCAATTCCAGGAAAATTTAAGGATTACATCGCGCTTCCCAAGAGCAACCTTTATCAGTCCCTCCATACCACCGTCATCGGGCCGAAAGGGGAAAGAATAGAAATCCAGATTCGCACGCATGAAATGCACGAAGTCGCCGAAAAGGGGATTGCCGCCCACTGGAAATATAAGGAAGGCATCAACCTGGACGAAAAGGATGATAAGCGTTTCAGCTGGTTGCGGCAGCTTTTCGAATACCAGAAGGACCTCAAGAACAATTCTGAATTCCTTGAAACTATCAAAATAGACCTTTTCCCCGATGAGGTCTTCGTGTTTACCCCCACAGGCGAGGTCAAAAATTTCCCCAGGGGCTCCACCCCCATCGACTTTGCTTACAGCATCCATACGGAAGTGGGTAATCACTGCAAGGGCGCAAAAGTTAACGGGAGAATCGCCCCATTAAAATACGTCCTGCACAATGGGGACAGGCTCGAAATCATTACCCATCCCCAGTCTCACCCCAGCAAGGACTGGTTAAAAGTTGTCAAAACATCACGCGCAAGAACCAAGATCCGTCAATGGATTAAGACACAGGAGAGGGAACAGAGTGTCCAGTTGGGGAAAGAACTCCTGGAAAAAGAAAGCAAGCGATATTCCGTTAGCTTCACCCGCCTTTACAAAGACGGCTCCCTTGAGGAAGTAGCAAAATCCTTCAGCCTTTACACGGTCGATGATCTCCTTGCCACCATTGGCTATGGCAAGATAACCCCCCGTCAGGTGATTCGTCGCATCCTCCCACCAGAGGAACTGGAAGCGGAAAAACCCGATGAAGAGGAAAAACCATTCAAGAGAATCATCTCAAGAATCAAGCGGAAGGACCAGAGCCCCATCCTCATAAGAGGTGAAGAGAACGTTCTTGTCAGGCTCGCCAAATGCTGCAATCCTCTCCCCGGTGACAAGATTGTGGGGTTCATCACCAGGGGCCGCGGCATCACAGTTCATAAAGCGGATTGTGAAAAAATTCTCAACTCGGATCCCCAGCGTCTCATCGAGGCGAAATGGAAGGTTGGAGAATCAATACGCCATCCTGTCAGGATTCAAACCCTTTCCACGGATCGAAGAGGGCTACTGGCCGAGATTACCAAAGAGCTTTCAAATCTGGGGGCAGATATTCTGAGCGCTCATGTCCAAACCACTGAAGACCGCCAAGCTATCAACCAGTTTGTCATTTCCATAAAAGACTTGAAACACCTGAACAAGATCATCCGCGCGCTGAA
>JALTEW010000410.1 GCA_027073795.1 bacterium
ACAACAATTCTCCTCGGGATATTCTCAGCCAGATTAAGTTGTTTCAAAAATCGAGAAAAAGCACCATCCCCAACCTGCCCGACCTGGAAGGATTCTTCACCCGTCTGGAAAAGCGGTTGAAGAGGCTGGACAGACAGCGCAATTATTACGACTACATCAAGACCGTCAAGGAAAACGCCCGTGAAATACGTGAAAAAGTGCTGAAATACCTCATGGTGCGGCGCACGCGCACGGAAATTATCAAATACTTCGAGAGAGATTTCAAGGAACAGAATCTGAAATTTCCCGAAATCGCGGCTCCCCAACCCCTCTATTACCAACTCAGTGAGGAAGAGAACAGGATTTTCGACAAAACGGTAAAGCTTATCTCCTCAGAATTCACCTATGCCCGATACAAGCCCATGCTCTATTACAAGGGAACCGTGGATCAGCTCACAAAGCAGTCGCAGCAAAACATGGGCAGTTTTATGAAAATCCTGCTCATCAAACGGCTGGAAAGCAGCTTTCATGCCTTTCGGAATTCCCTTGACAGGTTTATCCATTCCTACGAAATCTTCATCCGGGAATACGAAAAAGGGAACGTGTATATCAGCAAGAAACACATCCGGAAAATCTTCGACCTCCTGGAAGAAGGCGATGACGCGGCCATTCAGAAACTCATCGATGAGGACAAGGCGGAACGTTATAGCAGCGGTCAATTCAGGGAAACCTTGATCCAGGACCTGCGCAACGATTTGGAAATCCTTCAGGACATTAAAACCCTCTGGCGCATGATTCGCCGCGACCCGAAACTTCTAAAATTTCTTGACGAGTTGAAAGCCAACCCCATTCTCAGGAAGAACAAGCTCATTATCTTCACGGAATCAAAGGAAACAGCCGAATACCTCGATGCGAACATCAACCGAAACTTCCCACAGACGGCGCTTTGCTTCACTGGAAGCTCGGGACAGGCCGTGCGGGATAAGGTTATCGACAACTTCGATGCGAGGGTTCGGCATCCCAAAGACGACTATCGAATTCTCATCTCCACGGAGGTGTTGGCGGAAGGGGTGAACCTCCACCGCGCCAATACCGTCATCAATTACGACATTCCCTGGAATCCCACGCGAATGATGCAGCGGGTGGGACGTGTTAACCGCGTGGATACCCCCTTCGATACCATCTATACCTTCAATTTCTTTCCCACGGAGCAATCCAACGATCAGATCAAGCTCAAAGAGGCGGCGGAAGCAAAAATCAACGCCTTTCTGACCCTGCTCGGCGGTGACGCCGCCCTGTTGACAGAAGGAGAGCCTGTTGGCTCCCACGAACTGTTCAACCGGTTGATCTCCAAAAAGACCTTAACGGGAGAGGATGAAGCGGAAGAGAGTGAGTTGAAATACCTCCACGTGATAACGGAACTCCGTAACAAGGAGCCGGAGCTTTTCGAAAAGATCAAGCGTCTGCCTAAGAAGGCGAGAACGGCCAGGGTAACTCAGGCTTCCCAGCCTGAGGGTAATCCCGACATCTACCTTGATCCCAATGCCTCGGTTGAAATAAAAAAGAGAAACCTACCCCACTGGGAGCAAAAGGGAAAAGCTTACTTCGTTACTTTCAGACTCTACGATTCGATTCCTAAGAAAATCTCTGAAGAGATAAAATCGGAGAGGGAACAATGGCTGAAATCCAACAAAATTTCAAGTCCCTCTGTAATTAATAAGTTGAGCTTACATAAAAGAATCGAATATCACCGTCTTTTTTCAAAACGCTATGATGACTTGTTGGACAGCGGTTATGGATCATGCATTTTGCAAAACAAGGAATGCAAACAAATCGTGGAAAGGGCATTAAAATATTTTGACGGGGAACGATACGATTTGGATAAATTTGTTGTCATGCCTAACCATGTTCATGTTATTGTAATACCAAAGAAGGACTGGACATTATCAGAGATTGTCCATTCCTGGAAATCTTATACGGCCAATGAATTGAACAGATTGACAAAAAAAAGAGGCCCCGTGTGGATGCCGGAATCTTTTGACCACATTATCCGAAGTCCCAAACAGTTGGCAAAAATACGTCAATACATTAAGGATAATCCCTCGCAGGCAAAAGGAAAAGGGAACTACAGGCAGGATGCCTGTGATACCCTCCTCACCTATTTCAGGCGGGGGAAAATCCAGAAATTTTTCATCGCCTCCCCCAGTTCAGAAGCCAGGGAAATTGACTTCATGCGCGCGGCGGAAATTCTCGAATGCGGAACAGACACAGGCAGGCGTAAAATCCCCCGCCATTTCTACGACCTGCTGGATAAAAACAAACTGGCCTTCATCGAAACCACCACGGAAGAATTCATCGAGCCGAAAAAGAGGAGCGGGCGGGACAGCGCCTCGCGGATGCTTAAAATCTTGAAAGCCACCCTTCAGAATACCCAGAGACTGACCGAGGATCAGGAAGACTACCTCAAAAAAGTAATCCTCCAGTTAGACGAAGGCGGCATTCCCAAGCAGACGGTCAAGGAAGTTATGGGAGCCTTGAAAGCCCTGAAAGAAGACATCATGAACCCGCTCAAGGTTGTGGGAGCCCTCCAGACCCGTATCTCTCCCCGTTTCCTTGAACAGCACTACGCGGAGCGAAACCCCATGGCGACCGGAAAACGGGAAGTGATTCTATCCGAATATCTTGAGGAGAAGACGTTTGAAAAAGAAAGAATCTCATTCACTTGAATTCAAACAGAGCTGGCGGAACGAGTATTTAAAGGTTGTCTCAGCATTTGCTAATACCGATGGTGGCGTTCTATTCATTGGATTGGATGATAAGGGCAATCCCGTTACCTTAAAAAATGTAAAGAAACTCCTTGAAGATATTCCAAACATTATCAGGAACAAATTAGGGATAATCCCCTCAGTGGAGTTAGACAAAGAGGGTGCGATAAAAATCACGATTGATCCTCATTCGGTACCCATTTCTTATAATGGTAAATACTATCTAAGAAGCGGAAGTACCGTTCAGGAGTTAAAGGGGAAGGAACTCGCTGATTTCCTTATAAAAAAATCAGGTAATACATGGGACGAAGTAATTGAAGACAAGGCTACTTTTAAGAACCTGAAAGTCGATACAATCGAAAAATTCAGGAAGTACGCGGTAGATAGAATACCTTCAATAGCAGAAGAATCGGATATAAAAAACCTTCTGCAAAAATTGAAACTTGTTGACGGCAACAAATTAAAGCGGGCTGCCATACTCCTTTTCGGAAATGACCCTCAACAGTTTTATCTTCAAGCCCTTGTTAAAATCGGCAAATTTTTGACAGAAACAGACATACAATTTACAGATATCATTCACGGCAACCTCTTTGAACAAGTGGAAAATTCTATTGAAATTTTACGCACAAAATATTTGATCAGCAACATTAAATATGAGGGCATCCGCAGGAGAGACATCCTTGAGTATCCCCTTGAAGCATTGAGAGAAGCCATCATAAACGCCTTAATTCACCGAGAATATTTTGGAACCTCACATATTCAAATCAGGGTGTATCCTGACAAACTCCTTATCATGAACGAAGGGAAACTTCCTCCTGAAGTTCCTGTGGAAAAACTGAAAACCAATCATTTATCAAAACCGCGAAACAGACTGTTGGCAGAAATATTCTACTATGCCGGTTTTATCGAATCCTGGGGCAGGGGAACACTCAAAATAGTGAATAATTGCATTAAACAAGGCCTACCGGAACCCGATTTTACGGAAGAAAACGGTGTCATGACCGTTTTCTTCTACAAAGATAGATGGAATGAAAAAAATCTTCGTGAGTTGGGATTAAGTGAAAGACAAATAAAAGCCGTGATGTATGTAAGGGAAAAGGGAAGAATTACCAATAGAGAGTATCAAAGCTTGTTTAATACCTCAGAACGTACCGCACTAAGAGATTTAAATAAATTGGTTACTTTAAAGTTATTTCGAAAATTTGGGGAAAAGAAAGGGGCCTATTATCAGCTTAATGGCGGATAAATGGCGGATAAATGGCGGATAAATGGCGGAAATGGCGGATAATTGGCCGATAATTGGCTTAATGGGACAAAGTGAGAAAAAATATTAATGCAATCCAAATAACTCAAGAAGCTTAAAACGACATGGACAAAAATCAGTCACGCATTCTCATCAAGGAAACCTTCGAACAACCCTTTGACAAAGATCGATTCCTGACCTTTATCAAGAATTTCCTGAACCACATCGACGAAAGCAAGGCCTTTCATGCCCGCGGCGACGTGAAAGAGATGTTTCGGAAGGTCATCAAAACCTACGAGCGTCTGGGGACCTATACCGACCCTGACGGAAAAAAGATAGACATTATCGCTGCCTATCTCCAGAAAAATATTTCCGTCGACCGCGCTCGGGTAACCCAGCGGAACTTCGCTGGCAGGTATCTCGCGGACCGAGGCAGGAAAAACGCGGGCCTGTTCGCCTTCGTCTCCCCAAGCGAAGCGGACTGGCGGTTTTCCCTCGTGACGATGAACTACGAATTCGTCCCATTAAAAGCGGGCAGTTACAAGGCACAGGAAAAATTCTCCCCCGCCCGGCGCTGGTCTTTCCTCGTGGGTGCCAACGAGGCCAGCCACACCGCCCAAAGCCGCCTGGTCGATATTCTCGCGGACGATGAAAACAACCCCACCCTCGCGCGCCTGGAGGACGCCTTCAACATCGAAACCGTCACCAGGGAATTCTTTGAAAAATACCGCGACCTCTTCATCCGAACCAAAGAGGCGCTGGATCAGGTTGTTGGAAACGACCCAAAAATTCAGGCGGATTTCGAAAACAAGGGCGTGGACACCGTCAACTTCGCCAAAAAGCTCCTGGGGCAGATCGTCTTTCTCTACTTTCTCCAGAAAAAGGGATGGTTCGGCGTGGACCGGGACGCCCCATGGGGCACCGGCTCCAAAAGGTTCCTCCGTGAATTATTCGAAGGGAAACACGGTAATTACAAAAATTTCTTCAATGACATCCTGGAGCCGCTTTTCTATGAGGCCCTGAGAATCGACCGCAGCCATGATGACCACTATTACAGCTACTTTAAATGTAAAATTCCGTTTCTCAACGGCGGTCTTTTCGACCCCATCGGCGATTACGACTGGGTCCATACCGATATCCTTCTCCCCAACGACCTGTTTTCGAACGACACCCCCACGAAAGAAGGGGACAAAGGCGATGGCATCCTGGATGTTTTTGACCGCTATAACTTCACGGTCCGGGAAGACGAACCCCTCGAAAAAGAGGTCGCCATCGATCCGGAACTGCTGGGAAAGGCCTACGAAAAATTCAATGCCATCCGCCCGGACAACTTCGAGGCGTATAAAAAGGCCTTGAAAAGCGGCAAAAAAGGTGAGGAAACAAAATTCAACAAACAGTATGGCGTCTATTACACCCCCCGGGAAATCGTTCACTACATGTGCCAGCAAAGCCTGATCCATTATCTGGATACAGCCCTGAACACCGGGCCCAAGGGATATGTGAAACTTGGGGATAAACAGATCGATATGTTCAGCAAAAAAGACCGGGGAGAGCCAAAACTGCAAGTAAGCCTTGGTGGAACCAGGGTTCCAAAGGAAGACATCGAATTCCTGATTCATCTTGGTGAACAGTTCAACGAAAATGAAAGAGTCGCGCTTGAAAGAGAGAAGGATGTTCGGAATGGTAAGTATAAAAGTTCCGATTATTTGAAAGTACGCCTCCCCGAGAGCATTCGGCAAAACGCGGAGCTTATCGACAAAAAGCTAACTGAGATTACCATTTGCGATCCCGCCGTGGGTTCCGGGGCGTTCCCGGTCGGGATGATGCACGAGATCATCAAGATCAGAAACGTCCTATCCAACTTTATCGAGAACCCAAATAGAACGAGCTACGCCTTCAAACGCCGGTGCATAGAGCATTCCCTCTACGGCGTGGATATCGATCCAGGCGCGGTGGAGATCGCTAAGC
>JALTEW010000411.1 GCA_027073795.1 bacterium
CCTTTATGGATGACATAAGGAAGACAATTGAACAGGGTAAGCACTTCATGGCAGAAGTTCCAACAGGTGTTGGAAAGACAGCAGCAGCGCTTTCCGTTGCCCTGGAACACGCTGAACAGGGAAAGCGCGTCATTTTCCTGACTCCAAGGCATTCCCAGCATATGATTGTTGTTGAAACCATGAAAAGGATAAATGACAAGGGATATTCTTTCAGCCTTGCTGACATTGTTGGAAAAAAGTGGCTGTGCAACATAGATGGCGTTGATTTCCTTTCAACCTCAGAATTCAATGATTATTGCAGGCTGATGAGAAAGGATGAGCGGTGTGATTTCTACAATGCCACATGGAAGGACGGAAAGCTCACAAAGAATGCCAGGGATTTTCTTGACATGTTTGGGGGAATTGTCCATGCAGAGGAAATAAAGCATGCATGCAGGGATTTCTGCCCTTATGAGATTGCCATGCAGCTGGCAAAAAAGGCAGATGTCATTGTCGGCGATTATTTCCACCTTTTTTCTGATGCCAGGCAATCGTTTCTTGCAAGGGCTGGCATAAAGCTTGAAGACGCGATACTCATTGTGGACGAGGCCCACAATCTGCCAGGAAGGATACGGCAGCAACTGTCCAGAAAGCTGACTGAAAAGGCTGTGGACAGGGGAATAAAGGAAGCAAAGATGTTCGGTTATTTTGATGAGGCTTCAATTCTCAGGGAGGTAAAGCGTGCATTCAGGGAGAAAGGGGACAGGGTTGTTGGAAGGGAGTTTCTTGCCAGGCCACTTGAAAGGGAATGGCCCCTTCAGGATATTGTTGACATGCTCATCGAGGCCGGAAAGCATGTCAAAGAGGAAAGGAAGCGCTCTTACATGTTTTCCATAGGGTCGTTCCTTTCATCATGGCATTCTGCTGCTGACGGGTTTTCCAGGGTATACCATTCGTCTTCAAAAGAGCTTGTTCTCCACTCCCTTGACCCGTCAATAATTTCACAACCAGTATTCAATGAATCGTTTTTCTCGCTTCTGATGTCAGGGACGCTCAGGCCTGAAAAGATGTATGCAGATCTTCTCGGGATTGATGCAGAATACCGTTCATATCCCTCCCCATTTCCGAAATCAAACAGAATGGATATTGTGCTGTCATCGGTCACATCAAAATACTCTGAAAGGGATGATAATCTTGCAAGGATGAGGCTTCTTATAAGATCCATTATGGATATCGGGGTATCATCCGTATTCTTCTTTCCAAGCTATGCCATGATGCACAAAGTGGTGTCAGGCATTCAGAGTCGTGGAATAATAATGGAAAAGCGCGACATGGGAAAGGAGGACAAGGCTGTAATGTACAGGAAATTCATGTCGCTTGACCCCGGGTTCCTTTTCGGGGTTGTATCAGGCTCTTTTTCAGAAGGTGTTGACTATCCTGGAAATAAAGTAAGAATTGTTGTCATTGCAGGCCTTCCACTTTCAATGCCAAGCCTTGAAATAAGGTCCCTTATTGATTATTATGAAAAGAAATTCGGGCGTGGATGGGATTATGCCTATACATTTCCTGCAATGATCCGGGTTGTCCAGGCATCTGGAAGGTCAATAAGGTCTGAAACAGACAGGGGCATCATCATATACATGGACCAGCGCTATTTGTGGAAGTCTTACAGGGCATTCCTTCCGTCATCCCTGGTTGTTTCCCAGACCCTT
>JALTEW010000412.1 GCA_027073795.1 bacterium
GAATACCACCATGGAAAGAATCACGATGGATTCAGGAAATCCGAAATCAGCGGCACTGATAAAGGACATGAAATGGGCATAGAGCCCCCCTGCCAGGCCCGCCATGGCACTGCCCAGAACGAAAGCAATCACCTTGAAACGGGTAAGATTAACCCCCGACATCTCTGCCGCTGTTTCGTCTTCGCGAATGGAGGCAAGGGCCAGCCCCGTCCAGCTCCGGGTCAACCATCCATCCACAATGATAGCCAGCAGGACGAACAAAACCACCATGATCAGATAGGCTGATTTAGTCATCTCAGCGCCATGTATGGAAGGTACGGGAATGTTGCTGATTCCCAGCGCTCCCCCAAAAAAGGGAACATAGAGAAAAATCGCCTGAACCACGAAATTGATGCCCATGGTGGTAATCGCCAGGAAATCCTCCTTGACCCGGAGGCAGGGAATTCCCAAGATGGCTCCAACAATTCCCGTAACCACGATGGCAAAGGGCAGACACAGGAAAAAGGGTGCGCCCAGCCGGGTGGCCAGCATTCCGGAGGCATAGGCCCCAATCCCGAAAAAGGCGGCATGGCCCAGGGATATCTGCCCGGCATACCCGGTGATGATATTCAGGCTGATGGCAAGAATCACGTAAATCCCGATGGTAATGGCAACAGTCACGAAATAGGCTGACATCACGCTACTCCTTACCCAGAAGTCCGTAGGGACGAAACATCAGCACGGCGATCATCACGATAAAGGCCAGGGCATCACGGGGCAATGGAATATTTACGAACCCAATTAAAAATGTTTCAGAAATCCCTATCAGAAAAGCACCCAGGATGGTGCCGGGAATACTTCCCATCCCTCCCAGAACGATGATGGCGAGGGCTTTGTAGGCCGGGATGTCTCCCATGGTGGGATAGACCGAATTATAAAAAACCCCAACGAGAACCCCAGCGGCCCCGGCAAGGGCGGAACTGATGAAAAAACTTAGTAAAATGATCCGCTCCGTTGCCACCCCCAGGGCATCCGCCATTTCCCTGTCCATGGAAACGGCCCTAAGCGCTTTGCCCATCCGTGTCCTTGAAATCACCCACCAGAGCAAAACAAGGAGAACAATCGTCACGCCAAAGACCAGCATCTGCGGGGCGCTGATTCTCATTGAACCAAAAATCCATGGTTTCTGTTTGAAATGTACAGGGAAGGCCTTGACATACGGACCCGATATAATTCGAAAGGCCTCTTCCATCGCTATAAACAGGCCGATGCTCGCGATCAAGGGCACGATCCGCGACTTGTCCAGCATGGACTTATATAAAAAGCGCTCGATGAAAATTCCCGCCACGCCGCTCAGGATCATGGCCCCCACCATGGCAAGAAACAGGTTAGGAACAAGATGATACACCCACAGTCCAAGATACGCCCCCATGGCATAGACCCCTGCATGGGCAATATGCAGTATCTTCAGCACCCCGTACACGATAGTCAGACCGAGAGCAATCAGGGCATAGATACTCCCGATGGTAATTCCATTGACGAGCTGTTGCGCGAGCATATCCCTCACCATTCCCCGGAGAGGCGCAGGGCCTCCCCGGAGAATCAGAATGATTGATCAATTATTTTTCGGGTGGTGTAATGATTTCCGGATCTGAAATCACCCCAAAATAGTGAAACGCTCCGCCCTTGACGATCTGCACCTGGAC
>JALTEW010000413.1 GCA_027073795.1 bacterium
TTCCTGCCACTCTAACTCAACTAGAAAAACAAAGTTCAATTTCCGTTAATCTATGGCGGACATCAAACATATTTGGCTCAAGAAATATTTCCCAGTCTGATATCCCTTTTTGGCAATTTATTTCTCTTCTTTCTGCAACTGGAATCCCTGTCCCGTGGCTATCTAAGATAATCCTTGTTTTATTTTTTACCCTTGCAGGCTATTCGCTTTATAGCCTTTTAGTCTTTTTGGGCCTGCGGAGAGCTGTAGCGATTATCGGCGGCCTGTTTTACATGACCACCCCCATAATGTTTAACTACGCGCTGATGGGATGGATCTATGTCCTCCTGGTCATGGGGCTGATGCCTTTTGCCTGCAAATATTTTATCCGTGCGGTACGGGAAAACGGCATCTCGTTTGCCATCGTAACCGGAATTCTTTATGCGGTTTCCCTGCACCAGTCCCAGGCCATTTTCTGGTTCATGATTGTCTTCCTTTTGCTGGGATTCTACCTGATCCGGGACAAAAGGAGTCTTTTCGTTTATACCAAAATACTGACCACTGTCTGCGTTGTTTTTGTCCTGCTCAGCGCCTACTGGTTATTCCCTCTCTTGCTCGTTCCTGAAAAAGCCGTTACCGGATCAGATATCGTAAACAGCGCCGTAAGCCTGGGGACAATGGGCCATTTTTATCCGCTCAATATCCTGCGGCTCTTTGGTAGTTTATTCAATTATCAGTTCGAAACAATTCTAACCAAATCTGGATTCGCTTTCGCGTCATTTATAATGCCAATAATGGCGTTCGGGGCATTAGTAATGAATAGGCACCAACGGTTGATCATCTCGTTTTTTGCCATTTCAATGGTACCGATTCTCATGTATTGCCTGAACTTTTACCGGGATATCTTGCTCTATATCCCTTTTTCAAATATTATCAGGGACTTTCCCAGGTTTACCGTGCTTTCCGCCTTTGCCTGCAGTGTTCTGGCGGCCTTTTTTCTGGATTCTCTGATGGCCCGAAACTGGCCCTCAAAAAAGCTGAAGAGAACCATCCTGGTCTCCTGCCTTGGGCTTTGGATTTTATCCGTTTATCCCTGGTGGTCCGGCGAGCTTACAGCGTGGCAACACGGCAAGGGGCCTGACTTCAGGATGCGGACCAAGGTGTTTCCGGGTAGTTATTTTACGGTGGAAAAAATGCTTGCAGGGGAAAAACTGGATCAAAAGGCCTTATATATCCCTTTTGGCGGAGGCAATGTCAATGACTACAGTGACCCCAAATTCCACGGGGCCTATCACGAATTTATGGATATCTTCGCCGGGCTTTCTCCTGTCCCGGGCATACTGGTAATAAATGACAGGAAATTCGGGTATGGAGATGGTTTTAAGAAAATGTTGAAAAAATCAAGGTCTTCACCGCAAGACCTGTTGCGCATGTTGAAACTGACAAGCGTTAAGCTTTTTGTAGTCCGCAAAAACCTTATGCAGGACTGGAAACCTCTGGTTGCAGAGTTCAAAGAACAATGCGGACCGGACAAGCCTTTGAGGCGTCTGTATGAAGGGGATAAAATCGTGGTCTTTTCCAGGAAGACCTTTCTGCCTCACTTTTCTGTACCACGGGATATCATGATTTACGGCAAAGGAACGAACAACCTGTTTTGGCTCACGAAAGAGGCCAGGCAGCTCCCAGGTACTGCTTTTTT
>JALTEW010000414.1 GCA_027073795.1 bacterium
ACCCTCCTTTTGTTCGGCTCTTTACTTTCTGCGTTTATACTTCAGATTTGAAGGCATGTCAAACGTTATCTTTAACCTTTCTCATATCGAAATGACCAGGTAATGATCCACCCGGTCAGAACGGGAGCTGCAACTCACGGTTGCGATTCAGCCCGCTCAGGAAAACGTACCACTTCCACATGAACTGGAGGCTGAAAAACCACTGCTACTGCTGCTTCCCGCAGAAAAGGCCGACATAAGGCGATCCGGATTTTCTGCGTGACATTTCGGGCATGTCACTTCACCCTTACTGGCACTGGCTCGCATGATAACCTCGAATTCATGCCCACACTCTCTACATTTAAATTCATAAATAGGCACTCCGCACCCCTCCTTTGATATCTCTTCAATCTAATATCAGTTTTCGCTAAGTCAAGACTAAAACATACAAAAATCTTGTTCCTGATAGAGAGAAAAAATAGTTATAAAGCTATTTTGTTTGTTTCTTTTTTTGGTATCGATCCTCGATACTACACGCCTCGCTCATTCAGGTTGAAACTCCTAATTTCGGGAAGACAAACCTGTTTAAAACGAACCAAACCCCAAAAATTACAAGTAGCCAGAGTAAATCACTATCCATAAATCCCCTCAGTGTTTCATCTTTTGGTCATCCTAACAGATCCCTTGTGACAAGTCAAAAACCAAATGCTTGACTTTCAGAAGGGGTTTTTTTAGAGTAGGCAGCGGTAAGCGAGGTGCAAAAAAAGCTGAAACACATGAGTGGGGCGTACTGTGGTTGAAAACCACCTATTTTCCTTGATAACAGATCGAGATCCCAATCGGGTCCTTTTTGCCCTTTTGAAAGATCGTTATCCTAAAAAGGTTAAGAAAGTTGAACGGGCCATCAGAGAGATCCGTCAAGGCAGCCGAATTTTCATCGGAACCGGGTGCGGGGAACCTCAATACCTGATCCGGCACCTTGTGAACTACCCTTATGTAAGAGATATGGAACTTTTTCAGATTCTCCCCTTTACCATCGCGAAGTACTTGGATGAGGAAGGCTTTCTGGACAGGTTTACCCTGAAAGCTTTCTTTGTCAGCCTCAGCCTTCGGAAGGCAGCGGAGGAAGGAAAGATTAACTATGTTCCGGCCTACCTTTCAGAAATCCCGATGCTCTTTGATACGAAGCGGATTGGATTGGAAGCTGCCCTGATCCAGGTTACACCACCGGATGAGCACGGATTCTGCAGCCTGGGTGTTTCAGTGGATATTACGAAATCCGCCATAAGGAATGCTGAACTCGTGATTGCTCAAGTCAACCCCCAGTTGCCCAAGACCTGGGGTGACAGTTTTGTTCATGTAGATGACATCGATATCATGGTTCCCTATGAAGAGCCCTTGTATCAGACCATTCCCCCAGCTCTCGACGAGACAGCGCGGAGAATCGGGTATTTCGTTTCCAGGCTGATTGAGGACGGGGCGACACTGCAAGTCGGGTTTGGTAAAATTCCCAATGCTACCCTCTCATTTTTGAAGAAAAAAAAAGATCTGGGTGTTCATACACAGATGATTTCCGACGGTTTTCTTGAACTGATTGAAAGCGGGGTGATCACAAACAAGAAAAAAAACTTCCATCCTGGTAAAATTATTACCTCCCTGGCCATGGGGACCGAAAAGCTCTATCGATTTGTGAACAACAATCCCATGGTAGAATTTCGTCCCTCCGAGTATGTGAACCATCCCAACATCATCGCCCGAAACGACAATCTTGTTTCTATCAGTACAGCATTGGAGATTGACGTGACGGGACAGGTTTGTACCGATTCCCTCGGATACACCTTTTACAGTGGGATGGGGGACCAGGTCGATTTTATCCGGGGTGCCAATCGATCAAGGGGTGGAATGTCGATTATCGCGTTACCTTCTACGGCCAAGAATGGTACGGTATCCAGAATCGTGAGTCACCTGAGCGAAGGGGCCGGGGTAACCAATACCCGTGCAGACACGAAATATGTGGTAACGGAGTACGGAATTGCCCAACTTTACGGTAAGGACATCTACCAGCGGGTCATGGAACTTGTCCAGGTAGCGCATCCCCGTTTTAGAAAATCGCTTATGGAAAAGGCGAAGGAGCACCATTATATCTTTAAGGATCAGATAACCCCTTCTAAGGAAGATTGGCTGGCGCTTGAGCGGTATTCCACAGACCTTGTCCTGCCGGATGGAACAAAAGTGCATTTCCGGGCAATCCGCCCCAGCGACGAATTTATGAGCCGAAACTTTTTCTATAAACTCGAGGAGAAATCGATCTATTACCGTTTTTTTCAGAATGTTCGAGAATGGCCCCATGAAAAGGCGCAGAAATGGACCAATATCACCTACGGAAAGGACATGGCACTTGTAGGTATTATTCAGGATAAAGAGGTGGAGGAGATAATCGCTGTTGGACAGTATGCTTATGACCCTGAAACACCGGGGTATGCCATGGTAGCTTTTATTGTTCGTGAAAACTTCCATGGTATGGGGATTTCGAGTTTCTTGCTGAGGCACCTGGAAAAGATTGCAAAGGAGTATAAATACAAAGGATTTACTGCCACAGTGATGGAAGAGAATGCCCCCATGATTCATGTCATTAAAAAGCGTTATCCAGAGGCTGAATTTTCCAGGGAGGGGGGAGGAATATTCTTTATAAAAATGGATTTCGACGCCTCTTCGGATGAAGTGGCAAAAGAGAGTAAGAAAAAAGGATAGAAAGGAGGAGGAAACATGCTAATCACGGAAGTCCTCGCGAGGAACGCCAGGATGTATGGAGGCGAAGTGGCATTGGTTGAGCGGGTACCTGAAAAGGGAGTTCGCAGAGAAATGACGTGGAAGGAGTTCGATGAACAGGCCAACAAATTTGCGAATGCCCTCATTCGTAAGGGGGTAAAGAAAGGGGACAAGGTCATTCACTTGATGATGAACTGTCTTGAATGGCTTCCCGCCTATTTTGGAATTTTAAGAACAGGGGCCTGGGCTGTACCCTTGAACTTCCGGTTTTCTGCCGATGATATCCTTTACTGCGCCAGGATTGCTGAGGCAAAGGCCATGATCTACGGAGAAGAATTTGTGGAACGGATTGATGCCATCCGGGAGGATCTGGAGACCATCGAGGATTTCTTCTTTGTGGGCGAATCGACACCTGAAGGGGCTGAGAATTTCCAAGAGGTTCTCGAGAAAAACGAGGCCGCACCGACAAAGGTTGAACTTCATTACGAGGATGAGGCGGGGCTTTATTTCACTTCCGGAACCACAGGCCAGCCGAAACCCATCCTCCTGACCCACAAAAATCTGGAGTCTGCGTGCATTACAGAAAACAGACACCACCTGCAAACCCACGAGGACAGTTTTCTCCTGATTCCCCCCCTGTATCATACGGGGGCGAAGATGCACTGGTTTGGGAATTTTATCGTGGGGGCCCCTGCTGTGATTCTTAAGGGGATCAAACCTCAGTGGATACTCGAGGCCGTCTCTGAAGAGAACGTCACCATTGTCTGGCTTTTGGTTCCCTGGGCACAGGACATTCTTATCGCCATAGAGAATGGAGATATTGATTTGGAAAACTACAAGCTGGATCAGTGGCGCCTCATGCACATAGGGGCGCAACCAGTCCCCCCTGCCCTGATCAAACAGTGGAAGAGTGTCTTCCCGAATCAGGATTACGACACCGATTATGGACTGAGCGAGAGTACAGGTCCAGGCTGTGTGCACCTTGGGATGGGAAACGAGCACAAAGTGGGTGCGATAGGCCGCCCTGGATTTGATTGGGAGACCCAAATCGTGGATATGGAGATGAAACCGGTTCAACCTGGGCAACCGGGAGAACTGGCGGTCAAAGGCCCCGGCGTCATGAAAGAGTACTACAAGAATCCCGAGGCAACCGCACGGACCCTTATCGATGGCTGGCTTCTGACGGGTGATATTGCCAAAGTGGATAACGATGGTTTCATCTACCTGGTTGACAGAAAGAAGGATGTGATTATCACGGGTGGAGAAAACATTTTCCCTGTTGAAATAGAAGACTTTCTTCACGAACATCCAGCCATCAATGATGCAGCAGTTATTGGTCTTCCGGATGAACGCCTCGGCGAAATTGTGGCAGCCATCATCCAGGCAAAACCAGGAAAAACCCTTACCGAGCAAGAGGTCTTCGATTTTTGTGAAAAACTTCCGAGATACAAGCGGCCTAGGAGGGTTTTCTTTGGCGAAGTGCCAAGGAACCCAACTGGCAAGATTGAGAAGCCGAAGCTGAGGAAACAGTATGGGGGGAGTCAAGAAAGCTTTAAACTCTAAGAACCGGCAGGGCAGGTGGGGGTTCGTCAAGAATGCTAAAACATGAAGGATGGTAGGTCATTTATGCAAAAATACTGGAACGAAAAATTTGAAACCATGCAGGAAAACGCTCTCAGGGCTTTTCAGGTTAAAAAGCTTAAAGAAACCGTGTCATGGGTTTATGAAAGGGTTCCCTTCTACCGAGCCAGGTTTGATGAGTATGGCGTCACACCGGATGATGTCCAATCCCTTGAGGACCTTTCTCGCCTGCCTTTCACCATCAAATCTGACCTTCGAGAAAACTACCCCTTTGGCCTTTTTGCTGTCCCCTCACAGGAATGTGTGAGGATACATGCCTCCTCCGGAACGACTGGAAAACCCATCACAGGAGGATATACGCAAGAAGATATGGCTCAGTGGGGGGAATGCATGGCGCGCACCCTGTGGGCGGCAGGGGTGCGTCCGACGGATGTCTGCCAGAACGCCTACAACATGGGACTCTTCACAGGGGGGCTTGGATTTCTGACCGGAACGGAAACGCTTGGTGCCACTCTCGTCCCCACCGGTTCGGGACAGACCGAGCGGCAGATTATCCTCATACAGGATTTTAAATCTACAGTTATCTACTCTACACCTTCTTATGCCTTGACCATTGCCGAAAAGGCGGCAGAATTGGGGATTAACCTAAGGGATTCCTCCCTGCGAATTGGCATCTTTGGCGCAGAACCGTGGTCTGAAGAGATGCGCCGCGAGATTGAAGAAAGGTTAGGCATCGTTGCCATGGAGTCCTACGGATTAACAGAAATGGGGGGTCCCGGGGTTGCCTTCAGTTGCAGTGAAAAAAAGGGATTACACATCAACGAAGACCATTACATTGCTGAAGTTATCGATCCCGTTACAGAGGAACCCCTTCCCCTGGGTGAGGAAGGGGAGCTTGTATTGACAGCCATTCAGAGAAAGGCCATGCCCCTGATTCGCTATCGGGTCCGCGACCTCACGAGGTTGTACCGGGAGTCATGTGAGTGTGGGCGGACGTTGCTCAAAATGGACAGGGTTAGGGCTAGATCGGACGATATGCTGATCGTGAACGGAATCAACCTGTATCCGTCTCAGATAGAAAGCATTCTCCTGGAAATCCCGGAGGTCAGTCCTCAGTATGTCATCGTGGTCAGCAAGCATGGATATCTGGACCGGCTTGCCATCGACGTGGAGGCAAGAAAGGAAATCTATGACCTGGGTGAGGAAAAACTCCGGGAAGTGGAGATAAAGATCCAAAGCCGCATCAAAGGAACGATCGGGCTCACGGCCCATGTCAGAGTTGTGCCTTACAAGATCATCGAGCGCAGCGAGGGCAAGGCTAAACGCGTTATAGACCAGAGACCCTAAGCGGTCAAAAAATGGGGCTAAGCTTTAAGAAGTTAGGTTATTAAGCGTTCCTTTATAGGTTCTATAGGCCTTAGTCATATATTAATCATCCAATTCTGAAGGATGCCTTCCTCATCAGAACGGGTAAAACCCTGATCCCAGCTCTTGCAAAAAATTTTTAAAGAAATCTTGACACCCGAAAAAAGATGCCTATATTATCAGCACTCAAATATGGTGAGTGCTAATACTGTGAA